>JAZNFN010000078.1:0-16776 GCA_045576035.1 Christensenellaceae bacterium | reverse complement strand
TTACCGAAGACCCCAAAAAGTGTTCGGAAGAACTTTTACGCCACGGTGTAACAAGCGTTTTGCCTGCACTATATTACAGTCTTGACCAAACGGCGTTTGTAAATGCTATCGAAAAGATAGTAAATGCACACGAAGGCGGTGATTTTGCCAACTTTATTGGTTTTTATATGGAAGGACCTTATCTAAACCCCGGTTTTGGTTGTAACCAAGATAAAAATATGTGGCGTTTCGGGGTATTCAAAAAGGACTATCAACCACTTATTGATAAATCGAAAGATTACGCTCGTGTATGGTGTATCGCCCCCGAACGTGAAGGCATTGAAGAATTTGTTAAGGACGTTAAAAAATCAATACCCAACTGTTTGTTTGCAGTTGCGCACAGTGCGGCAACGCCCGAACAGGTTGAAAAGTTTATTCCTTACGGCTTAAAAATTGCAACTCACCACACCAACGCAACGGGTACTATTGAACACTACTCTGAATGTCGTGGCGTTTGCGTTGACGAAGCGGTAAACTACAATAAAGAAATTTACGCAGAACTAATTTGCGATAGAATAGGCGCACACGTCGTTCCATATATGCAAAGGCTTGTTCGTCGCGTTAAAGGGGACGATAGAATTATTCTTATATCCGACCAGTTTGTTGACGACGGTCCTGTTCCAGCGGGATTTGAAGAAGCAACAGACATCAACTTTGACCACGCAGGTGAAATTGCAGGCTCTGCTATGACGCTTGACCTTGCGTGCAAAAACGTTCTTTTCCACATGGGCTGTTCGGTTTGCGATGCGTTTAGGTTTGCATCTACCAATCCTGCTCGTGCACTTGGGCTTTGGGATAGGGGTTGCATTGCAAAAGGCAACGTGGCCGACTTAATTATAGTAAATCAATTTTTTGATATAAAGAAAGTAATATTTAAAGGAGAAAATTTATGAACAAAATTTTTGAACCGGCAACAGATTTCAAATTTACACCAGCAGATTTCGTTCCATTCAAGGACAGAGAACTCTGCGAAAAGCTTCGCAAAATAAGCGGAACGGACTTGGAAAAACACGCTAACCCCAACTTTAAGATTAAGGTTATGATGAACCCACACCCCGTTCTTATCGCAACTTTATTTTCAAGGATTAAAGAAGCTTCGGAAAAGGGCAAGAAAATCACTTTGATTTTAGGTAACCCCGAACCCGATACTTATATTCCTTTGGCACAACTTATCAACTACTTCAAAGTTGACTGCCGTAACGTTCACCTTTTCGCAATGGATGAATGGGCTGACCAAGACGGTAACATCGCTCCTGAAACTTACAAGGCTGGCTTTGCTCACTCAATGCTTAAATACCTTGTTTTCCAAATTGATGAAAAACTTCGTATGCCACTTGAAAACGTACACTATCCCACCAACAAGAACATCAACAGCTATTCTGATATGATTACTGATTGTGGTGAAGGTGGTGCTGATATTTGTTCTTCTTCACCTGGTTGGACAGGTCATATGGCGTTTATCGACCCAGTTCCTGATTTCTTCCCAGAAAAGGGCATTGCAGACATCGAAGGTTGGCTTAATATGAAGGCTAGAATAGTTGACCTTCATCCACTAACCGTTGCTCAAAACTCACTCCACGTCGTATTCGGTCAGTGTGGTTATATTGCAGACGTACCCCCGAAAGCAGCAACTATCGGACCTATCGACGTTAAGAACGCAAGAGAAAGAATTGAAGTTCACGCACTCTTAACCAACGGAACTTTCTCTTCTTGGCAGAGAATGACTTCACGTCTTGTTCTTCACGGACCTGTTACTCCGCTTATTCCTTCATCAATGCTTCAACTTATGGATACACAAGTTTACGTTTCTGAAGAAATTGCAGCACCGTTTGATTGTTGGGAAAAGGTTGGATACTAATATAAAAACACATAAGTGTCGCTTTGATAAGCGACACTTGATTTTTTAAACACAAAGTTGATTTTTACAACGATTTAGCACTAACAACAAAATAATTTTAATGTAAAACCGTTGACAAACTACGTTTGTTATGATAAAATAGCAACATATAAAGGCGTTTGACGAAAAGGTGCGCATTATACTTTTTATTCAGAGAAATGGCGGTTGGTGCAAGCCAATAGAAAAAGTTTTTGCGTTTGTAGTTTCCGAGCTGAGAGGAAGAAAAGTCTTAATGGCTTAGTAGAACTTCTCCGTGATTGCTGCGTTAAGGTCATAGGAATTGATTGATTCCAAGAGTGGCGGATATTCCGCAATTTGAGTGGTACCGCGGGTATAGTAACGTACTCGTCTCAAAGTAAGGCTTTGGGGCGAGTTTTTTTTTCGCCCGAATAGGAGGATTTTATGCAACAAATGACAGGTCTTGACTTCAAGATTAAAGAGATGGCGGGGCGTATCCGTGAACTTCGTGAAGTAGTTGGGTTTTCCGTTGAAGAGATGGCGGAAAAAACGGGTGTTACCGTAGATGAATACGTTGCTTGTGAAGCGGGGGATAAGGACCTTAACTTTGCGTTCATTTACCGTTGTGCACTTGCGCTTTCGGTAAACGTTACTGATATTATTGAAGGTTACAGCCCCAAACTTAAAGGTTATACCGTTACAAGAAACGGTGCAGGGCAAAAGATTGCTCAGGCACACGGTATGACTTACTTTAATATGGCTTACGCTTTTCAAAACCGTATTGCTGAACCGCTTTACGTTCGTAGCGTGTACTCTCCTGATGCGCAGAATAAGGATATTGAACTGACCACTCACGCAGGGCAAGAATGCGATATTGTTATCGACGGTTACCTTATGGTTCAAATAGGCGAACACAAAGAAGTTTTAGGTCCTGGCGATAGCATTTATTACGACAGTGACAAACCGCATGGTATGATTGCCGTAAACGGTAAAGACTGTATATTTTATGCGATAGTATTAAACCCCACAGGCGAACCTATCCCTGAACTTACGCACGCTAAAAAGGTTGAAAGCGCGCCTAAAATCCAAAAAGTTAAGGACAATAAAGACCGCATTTATAAACAGTTTATCGACGTTGTTGAAGACGAAGACGGTACGCCCACTTCAATTAAGTTTAAAAATACCGATAAGTTTAACTTTGCGTTTGACTTGGTTGACGGTTTGGCTAAGCGTGAACCCGATAAACTTGCAATGCTTCATATATCAAAGGATAAAACGCAAAGAAGATTTACGTTTAGCGATATTAAAAAGGAATCGGCAAGATGTGCAAACTACTTTAAGTCGCTTGGCATTAAAAAGGGCGATAAGGTTATGCTTGTATTAAAGCGCCATTATCAGTTCTGGTTTGCAATGATAGGGCTTAATAAACTCGGTGCTATTGCAATTCCTGCAACAAATCAACTTCAAGAACACGATTTTGAATACAGATTTAAGTCGGCAGGCGTATGTGCAATAATTTGCACTGCGGACGGCAATACTAGTGAACAAGCCGACATTGCCGCTCAAAAATGCCCCGAACTTAAACATAAGATTATGGTTAACGGCGTTAAGGACGGTTGGCGTAGTTTTGACGAAGAGTATAAACTCTTTTCTACGCACTTTGAGCGCACGGAAGATTCACCTTGTGGTGACGACCCATTACTTATGTTCTTTACTTCGGGAACTAGCGGTTATCCAAAGATTGCAACGCATAATCATAAATATCCGTTAGGTCATTTCCATACGGCTAAATATTGGCACGCCGTTGATACCGAAGGCTTGCACTTTACCATATCCGATACGGGTTGGGCGAAGTCAATGTGGGGTAAACTATATGGTCAGTGGTTAAGCGAAGCGGCAACGTTCGTATACGACTTTGATAGATTTGACGCTGCCGATATATTACCTATGTTTGCAGAGCATAAAATAACTACGTTCTGCGCACCACCTACTATGCTTAGAATGCTTATTAAAGAAGATATATCAAAATACGATTTTTCATCGGTTAAGCATATGTCGACGGCAGGTGAAGCGCTTAATCCCGAAGTATATTATCAGTTTGAAAAGCTTACGGGCTTGCAAATAAAAGAAGGATTTGGACAGTCCGAATCGACTATGCTTATAGGAAACCTTGTTGGTAAACCGCATAAGATAGGTTCAATGGGTAAACCTGCGCCTATTTACGACATTAGCCTTGTTGACGAAAACGGCAATGCTGTTGCAGACGGTGAAACGGGTGAAATAGTAGTAAACGTTAGTAACGGTGCGCCTTGCGGATTGTTTACGGGATACTATAATGATGAAGAAAAGACCAAAGAAGTATGGCACGACGGATTTTATCACACGGGCGACACAGCTTGGCGTGATGAAGATGGATTCTATTGGTACGTTGGTCGTGTTGACGACGTTATTAAGTCAAGTGGTTACCGTATCGGACCGTTTGAAATTGAAAGTGTAATAATGGAACTTCCTTACGTTTTAGAATGCGGTGTTTCAGCCGTACCAGATGAAGTCCGTGGTCAAATTGTTAAGGCAAGTATAGTTTTAACTAAGGGCACTGAGCCAACTGAACAGTTAAAGAAAGATATTCAAAATTACGTTAAGGCAAAAACAGCGCCATATAAATATCCAAGAATAGTAGTTTTCCGTGACGAATTACCTAAGACGGTTAGCGGAAAGATTCAAAGGAACAAACTATAATACAATTACGCCCTAGCTTAGCTTGGGCGTTTTTATCAAGAATACAACGTCTATAAAGGCGCAAAATAATTATATGCGCTATGAAAAAGTTTACGTTGAAACGGTGGTTAAGTTTTTATCGGACGGTGGTATGCGCCCACTAGAAATAGTGTGGGCTAGTGGTGAACGATTTTTGATAGACAGGGTTAAGTTTATTGAACGTGCACCGTCCAAAACGGGTACGCTTATCGCTAAGCGCTACACGGTGATTATAGGTGGACTTGAAAAGTATTTATACTTTGAAGAAAACAACGAACGTTGGTTTGTGGAGAGAAAAAATTGAGAGTTATTTTACACAGTGACCTTAATAATTTTTACGCATCGGTTGAAACGCTTAAAAATCCAGCATTAAGTGGCGTTCCACTTGCGGTGTGTGGAAGCATTGAAGATAGGCACGGAATAGTGCTTGCTAAAAATCAACTTGCTAAATCTTTCGGTGTAAAGACGGGCGAGGTGCTTTGGCAAGCAAAAAAGAAGTGTAAAAACTTACAAACCGTTACTGCCGACCATCAATCGTACGAAATTATTTCAAAAGAAGTAAGAAAAATTTACGAACGCTTTACCGACCACATAGAGCCTTTTGGGATAGACGAATGTTGGCTTGACGTTACAGACAGTCAAAAAATTTTTGGTACGGGTGAGGAAATTGCTGAAAAAATTCGTAATGCCGTAAAAAACGAAATAGGTATTACGGTAAGCGTAGGCGTAAGTTTTAATAAGATTTTTGCAAAACTTGGTTCGGACATAAAAAAGCCTGATGCCGTTACCGTAATCACGCCCGAAAATTATAAGCAGATTGTTTGGAAACTGCCTGCCGAAGACTTGCTATTTGTTGGTAAGTCCACCAAGACAAAACTCAACTCTATCGGTATACGCACGATAGGCGATATTGCTTCGTCAAGCGAAAAAGTGCTTACTAAACTTTTAGGCGTATGGGGCAGTACGCTTTATAAGTACGCAAACGGCTTAGACGAATCCCCTGTTGATAAGCATAGGGAATACGATACTAAAAGCATAAGTAATAGCCTTACCGACTACAAGGACTTAATGAATTTTGATGAAGTGAAAACTTTACTTTTACTTTTATCAGAATCGGTTGCATCACGGCTTAGAGAAAGCGGTTTAGGTAAAGCCAAAACGGTCAAAATATCGGTAACCGACAACGAACTTAATTACTATGGTAAGCAAGTAAAACTTTTGCGTCCGACAAGTTCAGCAATGGAAATTGCAAAAGCATCGTACGACCTGTTTGAATCGCTGTATAAATGGGAACGCCCCGTTCGTGGTGCGGGCGTAGCGGTATGTGATTTTACGCTTGGCTTAGAACAACTATCTCTTGATATAGGTAAAGGACTTGATAAGCACGATAAATTTGATAAACTTGAAAGTGCCGTTGACGATATACGCAAAAAGTACGGTAATAAATCCGTTCAGCGTGCAAGAATTTTACAGGATAAAAAACTTGCAGGTACGGAAATTAAAGGCGACCCGTTTGGAAAGAATTTATAATAAATTGCTCTTCAAGAGTAGCAACGCCTATTGCACCGATACCGACGTGTACGCCAAAAATAGGTTCAATCGCAACAATTTCAGCATTGACGCTGTTGATTTTTTGGTTTATTTTATCAGTTAATAAACTTATATTAGACTTGTCGTAAATATAGCAAACGGCAAGTTTTTTTATTTTTTTGGGGATAGAAGAAATACACTCCGCAATAGCACGAGCGTGCCCGATTGCCTTTTTTACAGAAAGTTCGTTTTCCTTAAAAGTAAAAAGTGGTTTTATATGTAAAAGCGTAGCAAACGAAGCGCCAAGTGCACCTATTCTACCACCACGTTTTAAGTATTCAAGCGTTTTAGGTATAAACTGAATTTTAAGTTTTGTTTGTAAAGAATCGATTAGTGTTAATACTTGTTCGTAACTAGCACCACTGTTGATAGCATCAACCATTTCTTCAACTAAAAATCTTCCGCAAGTTGTTGCTTGACGGCTATCTACTGCCGTAATTTTCTTATCGGGAAAGGACTCTGCGGCAAGTTTTGCTGAATTAAACGTTCCCGAAAGCCTTGTTGCAATGGTTACGATTATAATTTGAGAGTCGGGGTCTTTTTCAAAAATTTCTTCAATTTTATCAATAAAGTCTTGTGGGCTTGGTTGACTTGTGGTGGGGAAGTGCTTACTTTTTTCCATCTCTTTATAAAAGTTTTCCCAAGACGGCTCAAACCCTTCTTCAAAAACTTTTCCGTCAAGTATCATTTTAAGTTTAACAATTTTTATATCGTTTTTGTTAGCGTAAGTTTCGCTTATGCCAAAAGTAGAATCAGCAATAATTTTAATCATAATTTTCTCCTTTAAAAAACGTAAAAATAAATTCCTAAGCCGTGTATTACTGCGCCTAACAGCACGAAAAAGTGCCATATAAAGTGAGAGCATTTCTTTTTAAGCGCAAACGGAATAATGCCTAAACTATATATTATTCCACCGCCCAAGATGTAAAATAAGAGTGGAAGACATCTTGAAAACATTTGTGGCAAAAATATAAGTCCGCTCCAACCAAGTACGACGTAAAGCGTTATGTGTAACGCACGCAAGCGCGTAGGACCGAAAACGCCCACAAAAGTTATACCTGTTATAATAATAAACCATTGCAGTATGAAAAATATCGTGCCGAAAGTACCGCTGACAAAGTTCAAAAGTAAAGGAGCAAACGTTGCGCCTATCAACAAATAAATTGAGCAGTAATCAAATCTACGAAACAACCTTTTTGCTTTACTGCCGTAGGGTAGGGCGTGGTATAAACAACTTATGGTAAAGGTAATAAGTAAACCTGCAAAATAAATAGACGCAGACAGTGATTGTATCGGTGAACTTGATTTTGATAGCATCAAAATAAATAATACTATGGCGAATATACTTCCCGTGCCGTGAGTTATGGAATTTCCTATTTCTTCAAGCACACTGCGTTTTGGGTGCTTAGCGTTTAAATTCAAATTGTTCTTGTTTTTCATAAAAGCCTCCTTAAACCTAAGCCTATTTTATCACGGCAATCAAGGTTAATCAACCTACTCTTTATGCTTTTCATTCTATTATTTTTAGTCGCTTTTCTACTTATAAAAACAACGCTCTACTATACAAAAACAAAACTCTACTTTCGGTAGAAAGCGTAGATTTTAGATAGTTTATTGACAATTTTATATGGTTTTAAAACAAAAAAATAACTGCGTTAAAAATTAACGCAGTTATTTTTAATAAACTAAAATTATATTTCTTTAATAGTTTTTCTTGGGCATTTAAGAACGCAAGTTTTACAGCCCGTGCATTTAGAGTAATCAATAACGGCTAAGTTATCAACCATACTAATTGCATTTTCGGGGCAGTTTTTAGCACAAAGCCCACAACCGATGCAACCATTAACGCAACTGTTCATAACGTCTTTACCTTTACATTTAGTTGAACAAGCAACGTAAACTTTTGCACTTTTTGGGATAAGTTCAATAAGGTTTTTAGGACACTTTCTAACACACGCACCACACGCAACGCAAAGCGACTTATCAATTACGGCAACACCGCCAACTACACTTACGCCGTTATCTGAACACACTAATGCGCAAGAGCCACCGCCAAGACAACCTTCGGGGCAAACTTTTCTTCCGCCAAGAAAAGTAAATTCGGCAATACAACCGTCGTTTCCAACGTAGTCAAATTTATCTTTTGCGTTAAATCCGCCTGCGCATTTAACCACTGCCATTTGCTCTGCCGTTGCACTAAACGGAATATCTAAAATTTTAGCAATTTCCGCTTTGGCTTCATTTGAAGTTGCACCGCAACTGCAAAGTTCAGCATTGCCTTCGATAAGTGCTTTCGCATAATCTGCACAACCTGCGTATCCGCACCCACCACAGTTAGCGCCTGCAAGATGTTCGGACACCTTTGATATTCTTTCATCTTCCTTTACAAAACATAGTTTACTGACCGTTACTATTAAAACTGCAAATATTACTGCAAGGACTGCAACTATTAGTATTACCCACAAAAGAGTAGTAGTATTAATTGAGTTAAGTAATAAGTTTGTCATATCTTTACCCCCCTTAACCTACAAGCGCAAAGACGTAGAACGCCATTGCGATAAAGCACGCACCAATCATTGCGATAGGGAAGCCTTTAAGGTGCTTATTGATAGGTAAGCGTTGAATTTTTTCTCTTAAACCACTCATTAAAACGATAGCAAGCGTAAAGCCTAAGCCAGCAAACAAACCGTAAAGCACTGCAACGCCCATATTCATTGAAGTTAGACCTAAAAGGCTCATCATTTGCGCACTGTCGATAACAAGTTCAGCAACGCCTAAAACGGCACAGTTTGTGGTTATTAACGGTAGATAAATACCCATTGCGTTATAGAGCGTTGGTGAAAACTTTTTAAGCGCCATTTCTATCATTTGAACTATTGCTGCAATTACGAAAATAAACACGATTATTTCCATAAACTCAATGCCAAGTGGGACAAGTACGAACGTATAAAGGGGATAGGTTATAAGGCAAGTAAGCGTCATAACGAACGTTACCGCAAGCCCCATGCCAAGCGCACTCTTAAAATCTTTTGAAACGCCAAGGAAAGGGCAAATTCCCAAGAACTGCACAACGACGAAGTTGTTTATAAATACAGCGGATACGATAATCATAATAAATTCAGCCATATTAGTTTTCCTCCGTCAAATTATTTTGGTTTTGCTTAAAGTATGCGTTGCGTTTCTTTTTCTTTTGAATTACCGAAGAAACTAGGCTAAATATTGCAATGAATACGCCGTAAGTAAAGAACGCACCGGCACTTGAAGAAAAGAATCCAATATTAAAATCCCAAAGTTTAACGCCGAACACTGCGCCACTACCTAAAATTTCTCTAACAGCGCCCATAAGCGTCAATGCAAGAGTAAATCCTAAACCTGTAAAGAGTCCGTCCGCAGCGGATGCAAGAATGCCGTTTTTACTTGCAAAACTTTCTGCACGCGCAAGAATGATACAGTTTACTACGATAAGTGGTAAGTAAAGACCAAGGCTTGCATAAAGGTCGGGCATAAGTTTATCCATAACAAGTCTTACGATAGTAACGAAAGTTGCTATTATAAGAACGAACGCAGGGATACGAACTTGGTTGGGGATTACTTTTCTAAGCAGTGATATAAGCACGTTAGAACAAATAAGAACGAAAGTAACCGCAGCGCCCATTCCGATACCGTTCATAGCCATAGTTGTAAGCGCTAACGTTGGGCAAGTACCAAGAACAAGTTTTAAGGTTGGGTTTTGTGCAACAACGCCGTCAACGGCAATCTTTTTGAAATTAGTTTTCATTTGCAAATGCCCCTCCTATATAGTTAATAACACAGTTTACTGCATTGTTTCCTGCGTTTGCAGAATACGTTGCGCCTGAAACGGGATTGTAGTTTACAGAGTTTTTATCGCTCTTATTTGCGGTGAAAAATTCGCCGTTTTTCCAAGATAATGTAACGTCTTCAAGTTCAAAGTTTGAGTAATAATCACCGCCAAGGTTATTTATAAGCGACTGGTTTTTGTTTGATTCAAGTAAGACTTGGGTGATTGAATACGTACCCGAAGTATATAAAACTTTTACCCAAACGGTAACCGTGCCGTTCTTAAAGCCGTTATAACCTACGCTTTGGAAAAGATATTCATAGCTGTTTGACGAAGTGTCGCCAACGGTATAAATTTTATTTATTCTACCCGTTTGATAAATAATGAGTGATTTTTGTTCTTCCGTAAGAGTGTCGTCGTTAAATTTTTCGTTGTCGATGTCAAAAACCGTATCGTACTTAACGAGCGAGCCGTAAACTTTTACGATACCCCTATCCGTGCGTTCTTGTGGTGAAACGTATAAAACGTCGCTTAAAATCGAAATACTTACGCCCGAAAACAAAATTATAACAAGTAGGGTTGTAATACACCTAAACCAAACGCTTTTTAATAGTTTAGCCATTTTTCTTTTCCCCCTTTTGTTTTTTGTAACCGAACGGGCGGGGGATAATGAACTTATCAATTAGCGGTACGAAAAGATTCATTAAAAGAATAGCGAACGAAACTGCTTCCATTTTAGTTGCCATTCTAAGCCCTGCGGTAACTAAACCTAGCATAACGAAATAGATTATGCTTCCTAGTTTGGTATTTGGGGTAGTGGTGTAATCGGTTGCCATAAATATTGCACCGAGCATTAGACCGCCCGATAAAATTGACGGCAAGAAAGCACTTAATGCAAATTTGTTAAGTGCAACCGTAAATAAGCCTACGACTACTATGTAAATTAAAGGATATATTATGTTTATAACCTTTCTAATTGCAAGGTAAATTCCACCGATTATTAGCGCCAACTTACACGTTTCACCTATACAGCCTGCAACGCCCGTACCTAATAAAAGGTCTATTGGTGAAAGTGTTGCACCAGAATTACTTAGCGTGCCTGTAAGAATGGTTGCACCCGTTTGTACGTCTAAGCCTGTTCCACCAAAAATTGCGCTGATTGACGGTGCAACCCAACCGCTTGACATAAGTGCCGTAAAGGACATAAACGCAAAAATTCTTCCCGTAACGGCAGGGTTTACAAGGTTTTTACCTGTTCCGCCAAAAATCATTTTAACAACTATAATTGCAAATATACTTGCAAGTATAACCGCATAAATAGGCGTTTGTGAACCTACTGAAAGACCTATCAATAACCCTGTAACACAAGACGTAAAGTCAAAGCCGTTTGCAATTTCCTTTATAGATTTGCCAGCGATAAGTAGATAAATAAACTCACTAGCAACAGCGCTTATAAGGGCGCAAACGATAATTAAAAATGCGTTCAAGCCAAAGTATACGATACCCATAATTACCACAGGAAGAAGTGCGATGCAAACGTCAATCATAATTCTTCTAGTGGTGTTGTTTGCTTTAACGTGGGGAGAAGATGAATATTTATAAATTTTATCTGCCATTTTTCTTCTCCTTTATCTTTGCTTTTGCCATTTGAATACTTTGAACGAGCGAACGTTTTGCAGGGCAGTTATATGCGCAAGAACCGCATTCAAGACAGTTCATAGCGCCGTATTTTTCTGCACTTTCATAGTCCCCGCTCAAAGCAAAACTTTCTATGTACATAGGCATTAATCTCATAGGACAGTTTTTAGCGCACCTTGCACAGTTGATGCAATTTGACGGTGAAGCGGTTGAAGTTTCACCGTTAATAAGCGCCAAAAATCCCGAATCGGTTTTTCTTGCATATTGATTAAGACCTATAAGCGCTTTACCCATCATAGGTCCGCCTGCGACGAGTTTAACTGCATTTTCCTTAATGCCACCGCAAAACTCTGCAATATCGGTAAACGGTGTACCCAAAGCGAACTTTATGTTTTTAGGCTCGTTAATTCCGTTTCCGCTAACAGTCATAACAGAGTGGGTTAGTGGTAAGTTGAGTTCTATTGCTTCGTAGCACGCAATCATTGTCTTAATGTTTTGTACGCAACAGCCAACGTCGAACGGCATTTTACCCGTGGGAACTTTTCTACCCGTCGTGCAGTAAATAAGGTGTTTTTCACTGCCCATAGGGTACTGCTTTTTAAGAACGACAACGTCTAAGTCGGAAAAGCGTTCAAACGCCTTGATTGCAAGTGGCTTATTGGCTTCAATTCCAAGAATAATCTTCTTTATCCCAAGCGCCATTGCCGTATACATAATACCTTTATAAATATCGTCAGTGCGTTCTATCATAAGTCGATAGTCGCAGTTTAAGTAAGGTTCGCACTCCGCACCGTTTATAATTAAATATTCAAGTTTGGTTTTTGGTGAAAGTTTAACAGCCGTGGGAAACCCTGCTCCGCCAAGACCTACTATGCCTGCCAAACGTATGCGTTCGATTAAACTTGCAGGTGAAAAATCTGCAACGTTATCAAAGTGCATTTGTTCGTCTGTTCCGTCGTTATCAATAACAACGTACTTTTGCTTTTGCCCCAAACCGTTTACTATATCGGTTATGGCTGTAACTTCACCGCATACCGAAGAATAAACGTTAGCAGAAATAGCCCCGCTAGCCTCACCGACAAGTTGTCCAATCTTGACCTTATCGCCGACGTTTACAACGGGGATTGCTGGTGCACCGATGTGCTGAGACATACTTATATACACCGTTTTAGGTGCAGGCATAATCTCAATCGGCTTTTCGGAGCAAAGATTTTTCATATCCTTAACGTGTATTCCGTAAGGATATCTTTTACCTTTTCTTATGCTCAATTGTGTCTTCCTCTCTTTTTATTATTTTCTACAAATATTGTCTACAAATTTTATTTTTTATCTAAATTAGCAGTCGGCATTCTTAATAAAATTAGATATAAGATAAACCCGACTAAAATTCCGCTAAAAACGCCTATAAAAGCAAGGTATGTCAAAAATGAAAGATATTCAAAAGTTGCCGTAACAATACAAAAGGTTGCGTTTTGAACGGTGGTGTTTATAACTGCACCGACTACGCTTGCGCAAATTATGCTAGTGTTTTTAACGTAATATAGAATTAACAGTTGTATAGAAAGCGCTATTACGCCCGCTGGCAGTGAATACATAATTGCGGATACGTTGCCTGCAAACAGACTGCCGATAGTCGTTTTAATGATTAGCGTAATAAATCCGAACTTTCCGCCAAGCAATATTGCCGATAGTAAAATGAATATATTTGAAAGCCCAAGTCTTGCGCCAGGTAAAATTATAGGCGGAAAAAGACTTTCAAGAGTAAACGTTATGGTTGATAGTGCGGTGAGTACAGCGCAAAGAGCAATGCGCGCAGTCAAATTACCTTTCATTTGCACCCCCTAATGCCCCTGTGCTTGGGTCTGACGGGGTAAAAGTTAAAGGTGAAATCTTTAACCCGTGCGGACTGCAATAGATTAGTCCCTTATCGGTTAGGACAGGGAAAGATACGCAATCTTTTGAAAGAGAACAAGTGCTGTCTATAATTTTTACGCTTTTACTTTCTTTGTCAACCATAAGCACGTTAAAACCATCGTGATTTTGGTTGGTGTAAACGGTTAGTGTAAAGCCGTTTTTCGTATCTGATTTTTCAACCAAATGCTTAAAATCTTCGCTGACGATTAGAGTGTTTGTGTCGAAAGAATAACTTAAAACGGTATTTTCGTTTTTACTCACTAAAAAACCTTTTGACGCCGTATTTTTGGGAAATAACACGAACGCAAAAAAAAGTGCGACAAGTAGTAACAAAAGTAAAGAATAAATAATCAAGTCGCCCTTCATAAAAGGTTTTGAAAGTTTAATTGAATTAAGATTTTTTCTTTTCAAAACGGCAACACCCCTTATTATAATATATTTTACTAAATAAGTCGTTTATTGTCAATTAAACGCAGTTGGTTTCAGGGGTAGTTGTATAAAATTTTTTAATTAAAATAAAAGGTTATGCGTAGGTATTTGCATAATGTGAAAAATTTTTTACAATTTATGTTAAAAGCAAAATTTTGCTTGCAATATTTTTGTTAATTATATACAATAATTATAATGAGTGATTTTGGCTTTAAAGATAAATTTGATATAACCCTAACGTGCGCTTCGGGCGTGGAAAAAGTGGTTAAAAGCGAGCTTAAAAGGTTGGGGTATGAAGACGTGCCGGCAATTAACGGTGCGCTTACCTTTTCGGGCGATAAACTTGCCGTTGCACGCTGTAATCTTTTCTTGCGCTGTGCAGATAGGGTATATATAAACGTCAATCAGTTTACTGCTGAAAATTTTGACGATTTGTTTGACGGCGTTAAAAACGCTGCGTGGGAAGAATTTATTCCAAAGGATGCTAAAATTACTGTAAACGGCAAGTGTGTAAAAAGTAAACTGTTTGCCGTTTCGGCTTGTCAAAGCATTGTTAAAAAAGCCATTGCAGATAGGCTTTTAGAAAAATATAAAACTTCACGTTTAATAGAAAACGGTGCGCTTTACGAAGTTGAGTTTTCAATTTTTAAGGACGTGGTTACGCTGTATATTAATACGAGTGGTAAAGGGCTACATAAGCGTGGATATCGTGATATGGTCGGCATAGCGCCTATAAAAGAAACGCTTGCTTCGGCACTGCTACTGCTTAGCGATTTTTATCGTGAAAGACCTTTTGCGGATTTATTTTGTGGCTCAGGTACTATTGCTATTGAAGCTGCGCGTATCGCAATGAATATTGCCGGTGGTATAGGAAGAAGATTTGCGTTTAACGAGTGGTCGAACTTTGACAGTAAATACTTTGACCTTGCCTTTGAAGAAGCAAAGGATAAAGAAAAAAGGGATATAAAACTTGATTTTTTTGCATCAGACGTTGACCCCAAAGCAGTTAAGCTTGCTAAACGACACGCAGAGCGAGCGGGTGTTTTGGATAAGATTAAATTTAGCACTTTGGACGTTAAAAATTTTTCAACCGACTTAAAGTGTGGCACGATAGTAACAAATCCACCTTATGGTGAAAGGGTGTATGATAAAGACGAAGCTGAAGCGTGCTATAAATCGCTTGGGAAAGTGTTTAAATCACTCGACGGTTGGTCGGCGTTCGTTATAACTAGCGCAAAAAATTTTGAAAAGGATTTTGGTAAAAAAGCGGATAGGGAAAGAAAACTTTATAACTCTAACCGTGAATGTAAATATTACTATTATTATGGAGATAAAAGGTAAATATGGTTGACGGAAAAATTCTTGTTGAAAAGTTGTTATCTTACGCAAAAGCGTTCTTACACTTAAACGACCGTGATGAAATTTATTTTAGAAACATTTTGTTGCGTGAATTTAAACTTGACGAACCTGCACTTGACGTGGGCGATTTGTCTTATATTATGGCTCTTGACGTTCCCGACGTTATCGTTGAAGAACTTGAAAGTTTTGCGATGGAAAACGGTCTTACGGACGAAGCGCATAAAAACCTTTATTCTACCTATATTATGGGTATTTTATCGCCGTTGCCGTCAAAGGTTAATCAAACTTTTATGGAAATAAAACAAAAAGACGGTATAGAAAAGGCGTGTGAATACTTTTATAGTCTTTCAGTAAAAAATAACTACGTTCAAAAGACGGCTATCGGCAGAAACTTAAAGTGGACGTATCCAGACGGGCAAAGATATCTTGAAATTACCGTAAATTTAAGTAAACCCGAAAAAGATAATAAGGAAATAGCAAAGCTTTTAACGGTAAATCCTACTAAAAAAGCAAAATATCCCGCTTGTTTACTTTGCAAGGAAAACGAAGGGTTTGAAGGCTCTTTGACTCACCCTGCAAGAGAAAATATAAGGACTATATCACTTAGCCTTGGTGGTGAAGATTGGTTTGTTCAGTATTCGCCGTACGCGTATTATAACGAACATATGATAGCGATATCTAACAAGCACGCACCTATGCACATTGCGGGGGATACTATTTGTAAACTTCTTGACTTTGTTGATTTTTTCCCAAATTATATGATAGGTTCAAACGCTGCGCTTCCTATTATCGGTGGTTCAATATTAAACCACGAACATTTTCAGGGTGGCGGACACCTTATGCCAATGCACAAAGCACCGATAAAAGAATATTTTAAAAGTGAAAAATATAACGACGTTACGGTCGGTATAGTCGATTGGTATAACAGCGTTATTCGCTTAACAAGCAAAAATAGGCAAGCGATAAAATGCTTTGCAACCGATATCATTAAGGCGTGGGAAACTTATACTGATGAGTCTTGTGATATATTTGCATATACGGGTGAAACGAGGCACAATTCGCTTTCGCCCGTGTGTAGAAAGAACGGCGACGAATATACGTTTGACATTATTCTTCGCAACAATAGGACTAGCGAAGAATACCCCGACGGTATTTTCCACGCTCACCCAGAATATCATAACATCAAAAAAGAAGGTATCGGTTTAATTGAGGCAATGGGCTTATTTATCCTTCCAGGAAGACTTAAAAAGCAACTTGCGATGATAGCAGATATCTTGTGCAAGAAGGAAAAATACGATTATAGTGAACTTTGCGATAAAGAAAACTATTTATTCGCACATAAAGATATGATAAAATCTCTCGTTGAAGAAGGCTATCACGATAGTTTTGAAAGTGC
>JAZNFN010000077.1:0-3476 GCA_045576035.1 Christensenellaceae bacterium | reverse complement strand
TCTTACTTTCCAAGAATATTTTGAAAAGCCGAATAAAGACGCTACCCGTTGGGGTAAACCTGCCGCAGCGCTTTTAGGTGCGTTCCGTGCGCAAAGAGAACTTAAACTTTCTGCTATCGGTGGAAAGGACTCTATGAGTGGTTCTTTTGAAAACATAGACGTTCCGCCAACGCTCGTTTCGTTTGCAGTTACTACCGATAGTTTAGATAAGGTCGTTTCGCCTGAATTTAAAAAGGCGGAAAGCAAAGTAGTTCTTCTTAAAGCAAAAACTACGGCTGACGGACTTATTGATACTAATGACTTGATTGAAAATTTTGACATTATTGAAAAACTTAATGCGGACGGAAAAATTCTTTCAATGTATACTCCCACTTACGGTGGCGTAGCCGAAGCAATTATGAAAATGAGCTTTGGTAACGGAATCGGTTTTGAGTTTGAAAATGTTTCTTTAAACGAAATTTTTGGATACAATTACGGTGCGTTTATCATCGAACTTGACGGTGACGTTGACGTGAAAAAAGCAACCGTTATCGGAAAAACGTGTTCTGACGGTGTTATTAAGTACAAAGGCGAAAGCGTTTCGGTTGAAAAAACGTTGTGCAAATACGAAGATAAACTTGAAAGCGTGTTTAAGTGTAACGACGTTAAGACTGATACGGGTGTAATACCTAAAATCGAATATAGCGCAAGTGAGTGGAGTTATTCACCCACTAAGTTTGCTAAACCAAGAGTGCTTGTTCCCGTATTCCCCGGTACGAACTGTGAATACGATACTAAAAAAGCATTTGCAAGGGCAGGCGCTGACGTTGAAATTTTCGTTATTAAGAATTTATATGACGTTAAAGAGTCGGTTGATGCGTTTGCTAACAAGATAAAAAATAGCCAAATAATATTCGTTCCGGGTGGATTCTCAGGTGGTGACGAACCCGACGGCTCAGGTAAATTTATCACGGCTTTCTTCCGCAATAAAGCGATAAAAGAAAACGTAAGCGAACTTCTTGATATTAGAAAGGGACTTATGGGTGGTATTTGTAACGGCTTCCAAGCGCTTATTAAACTTGGTCTTGTTCCTTACGGCAAGATTACTGATGAAATGAGTGAAGATATGCCTACTTTGACCTTTAACACCATTGCACGTCACCAATCTATGCTTGTTAAAACTCGCATCGCTTCTAATAAGTCGCCTTGGCTTATGGAAACTAACGTGGGTGACGTTTACACCGTACCTATTTCACACGGCGAAGGTAGATTTATTATAAAGGATGAACTTTTAGAAAAACTTATCAAAAACGGTCAAGTTGCAACTCAGTACGTTGACCAAAACGGTAATCCTACTTACGATATTAAGTTTAACCCCAACAATTCGGTTTATGCAATCGAAGGTATTACTTCACCCGATGGTAGAGTATTCGGTAAAATGGGGCACTCTGAAAGAACAGGCAACGGACTTTATAAAAACGTTGACGGCGAATACGATATTAAGATGTTCGCTTCTGCTGTTAAATACTTTAAATAATTTGATTTTAAGGAGAAGCTTTTATGGGCTACAAAAGCGATATAGAAATTGCTCAAAGCGTTACGCCCGAACATATTTCGGTCATAGCAAAGCGTGCGGGCGTTCCCGTCCATTGCTTAGAGCAGTACGGTAACTATAAAGCAAAAGTTGACTTATCTTTGCTTAGCAATGAAAATCGCAAAGACGGCAAGTTGATTTTGGTTACGGCAATAACGCCTACGCCTGCGGGCGAAGGTAAAACCACAACCACTATCGGCTTAGCAGACGGCTTAAAAAGAATAGGCAAAAACGTTATAGTTGCACTTCGTGAACCGTCTTTGGGCCCCGTGTTTGGCGTTAAGGGTGGTGCTGCTGGCGGTGGATACGCCCAAGTTATACCTATGGAAGACATTAACTTGCACTTCACGGGTGATTTCCACGCAATAGGCGCAGCAAACAACCTGCTTGCAGCAATGCTTGATAACCACATTTATCAAGGTAACGTATTGAACATCGACCCAAGAAGAATAACGTGGAAAAGATGCGTCGATATGAACGACCGTCAACTCCGTTTTGTTGTGGACGGCTTGGGGGGAAAGGTCAACGGCGTTCCCCGTGAAGACGGTTACGATATAACGGTCGCTTCTGAAATTATGGCGGTATTGTGCCTATCTTCTTCAATAACCGACTTAAAGAAAAGGCTTTCAAATATTATAGTTGGGTACACTTATGACGATAAACCCGTAACGGCAGGGCAACTTAAAGCACACGGCGCTATGACTGCACTTCTTAAAGATGCGTTAAAACCAAACCTTGTTCAAACGCTTGAAGGAACGCCTGCTTTCGTACACGGCGGACCGTTTGCAAATATTGCGCACGGCTGTAACTCTGTTATGGCAACCAAGATGGCGTTAAAGCTTGGCGACTATACTGTAACCGAAGCAGGTTTTGGTGCAGACCTTGGTGCAGAAAAATTCTTAGATATTAAGTGCCGTTTGGCAAATCTTAAACCCGATGCAGTTGTTATCGTTGCGACTATAAGGGCGTTAAAGATGCACGGCGGTTTGAGTAAGGCTGAACTTAACAGTGAAGATTTAACCGCACTTGAAAAGGGACTTCCAAACCTTTTAAGGCACGTTCACAATATTAAAGACGTGTATAAACTTCCGTCGGTGGTTGCAGTCAACCGTTTCCCGACCGATACCGATGCAGAGATTGAACTTGTTATCAAAAAGTGTAAAGCGCTTGGGGTCAATGTGGTTTTATCAACCGTTTGGGCAGACGGCGGAAAGGGTGGCGAAGCACTTGCAAGAGAAGTGGTTGAACTTTGCGAAAAGAAAAACGACTTCACGTTCAGTTACTCTGACGATGACAGCATAAAAGAAAAAATACACAACGTAGCAACCAAAGTTTACGGTGGCGACGGCGTTATATTTACCGCAGAAGCCGAAAAGCAAATCAAAACGCTTGAAGATTTAGGGTTTAGCAATTTACCCGTTTGTATTGCAAAAACGCAATACTCTTTCTCAGACGATATGACTTTGCTTGGCGCACCTGAAAACTTCAAAATCACGGTACGTTCTATTAAAGTGTCGGCAGGCGCAGGATTTATAGTAGTGCTTACGGGCAATATTATGACTATGCCAGGGCTACCAAAAGTTCCAGCCGCTGAGAACATTGACGTTACCGAAGACGGAAAAATAGTCGGATTATTCTAAAAAACAATATAATCGCCGTGCAAAAGCACGGCGTTTTTAACGGTATTATTTATTGAACAAAAAGGAATAGACTACATTGAAGAACTACAAATATAAAGAATATTTAATTAACGTTATACCGTGTATAGGATACGGAATACTTTGTGGCGCACTGACGGGCGCATTCGTATTTTTATTTAAGTTTTTATCAAGCAAAGCAGAACAACTTTCACGATATATTTACGCTATTGCAAGTACGAACGTGTTATTTATTATGTTGGTGT
>JAZNFN010000076.1:0-2541 GCA_045576035.1 Christensenellaceae bacterium | reverse complement strand
TTGATTTTATCTACTGCCGTCTCTAAATGCTCTTCGGCGTTCACCCCTGCCATATCGGCAAGTTGCCGTCTTACACCCTGTTTTACAATTAGAATACTAACGCTTTTATTAAATGTTTTCTTAAAATATTCGGTCAAAAGGTCAGTACTTTCTATTTCTTGTGCGCAAATGATTTCGTCAGGGATTTCCGTATCCGTTTTATAATATCTTAGCACAAATTGGTTTAGTGCGTCGGCATCTGAGATGGCAGCGCTTTCAAACGAAAAGTTTTTACCGCCAAGCATTCTGCCGTTTCTAACCACCAAAAGATTGACGGTCGAATAAATACCGTTAGAGCGGTAAGCAATAACGTCAGCATTGATGAACTTGTTTAGAGAAGTTATACGTTTTAGTTTTATCTTTTCTAAACTTGATAAATTATCCCTATATTTAAGCGCAAGTTCAAACTCTTCCCTTTGACTTGCCAAAAGCATTTTATCTTTAAGAAGTTTTTCAGTATCAGCCGTATCGCCCGATAAAAAGTCAATCGCACCATTTACCTGTTCCATATAGGTTTTCCTATCAACTAAACCGCTACACGGTGCAGTGCATTTTTTAATATGATAGTTTAAGCACTCTTTAATGGGTTTATCGGGATTAAGTTTTTTATCGCACGGGCGAATAGTGTAAGCAAGGTTTACTATTTCAAGAACGTCCCTAACCGAAACGCCACCCATAAACGGACCAAAGTATTTTGAGCCGTCTTTCTTTATCTTTCTTGTTATCTTAAAAGTTGGAAAAGGCTCTTTTAGGTCTATTTTTAAGTACGGATAAGTTTTATCGTCTTTAAGTAAAATATTATATCTTGGCTTGTGTTTTTTGATAAGGTTGTTTTCAAGTGAGAGTGCGTCAATTTCACTTGGAGCGATTATGTAGTAAAAATCGGCAATATTAGATACCATTGCCATAACCTTTTCAGTTTTGACACTGCTATGAAAATACTGCCTTACACGGTTTTTAAGGTTTTTTGCCTTACCGACGTAGATTATTTGCCCTGCCTTATCCAGCATAACGTATACACCTGGCGATTCGGGCAGAAGTTTTAATTTATCATATAATTCGCTCACAACATTATTATAACCGATTTTTCAATATTTTACAAGCGGTTAAAAGCCTAAAAATTCCACTCCTTTTAAAAGTACGTCGTTTAGCGTTTCGTTTCTTAGTGAATAGAACACAACTTTGCCTTGACGGCGTGTTTTTACTGCGTTTAAGTTTTTAAGCAAGCGAAGTTGATGCGACACTGTCGTTTGGTTTAAATTAAGTAATCCCGCAATATCACTCACACACATTTCGCTTATAGCAAGTGCCGAAATCATTTTTAACCGTGTGTAGTCGGAAAAGATAGAAAAAAAGCATACTAAATCATCTAATATCTCACCTTGTGGAACGTAATCACGAACCATTGTTTGAAGTCTTTTGTCAAGTAAAATCTCTTGCATAAAATTACTCCTTTAATTTTAATAACTGTACATATATTGTAACAAAAATTTACCTTGTAATTTTTAAAATAAAAAACGCATATTATATAAAAATGGCGTATTTTGAAAAAAAGGAGGTAAAAATATGAATTCAAACAATATCGTTTTAATTGCGCTTTTATTTCTACTTTTAAGTAACAATACGATAAATAGCACACAGCTATTATTACTTCTTGCACTACTTACGACAACAGGTTGTTGCAACGGATTATTTAGCAACAACAATAACTGCAACTGTAATTGCAACAACACAAACGTTTAATTTACCACACGCAAAAAGGCAGTTCGATATGAACTGCCTTAATTTTTTATTTGATTTAGTTTTTACTTTTTTTCGATTGTTCTTTTTCTAAACACGGTATTAATAGTTCATCTATTTTTTTATCGATAAATCGAAATCAATTTTTTTCTACTTGCTTATTGTCGACACTTGTTTTTTCCACAACAACTTCTTTCAGCATATTGTTTTCTCTTATATTCTTTTCTTTTTTGCAGTTTTCTTCTGCAATAATTTCCTTTGCCTTGGACACTATTTTTATTCTAATGATAAGCTTGCTAACATCTTCAACTAATCTTACGAAAACAATACCCAAAATACAAAACACATTATAAATTAGAGAAAAATGCACTCCTGCAAAAATTTGTATAATCAACATTACGAGCAAAGGTGCAAAAATATCAATTGCAAAATGTATTATATAAATTGCAACCTTTACACCTTTTGCCTCTTCTTTTTTAGCCATTTTATATGTAAATTGCACGTCTCTTTTTTTAACAAATTTTACAAAACCGTCAATACTTGCACCTGCGCCGTGAGCAACTGTTATTATAGGTACAAAATAACCCACAAATTTAAAAACATCACGAACATATACAATAGGATTCATTATCATAGATAATGCATTAAACGGACTGCCAGGATATACATTCACTAAAAACAAAGAAGTTAAAAACACAAAGGTTAAAAACGCCTCACATATACCTACGACTAGTTCTTTTGTTCTCTCTTCTTTTATCTTAT
>JAZNFN010000075.1:0-6528 GCA_045576035.1 Christensenellaceae bacterium | reverse complement strand
AGTCATTGTCTTCCTAAGACCGCTTGGCCTCCGACTTCAAATATAAATGCAGTTTCGTCGCTATCATCGTGGCGGTGGTCATCACTATCCGTGCCAAAGACAAACTCTTCACCGTCAACGATTTCGGGCATATATAATTTAACTTCCTTATCACCAAACACAGCAGTTGCAAACGCTTTACCAAGACAAGTGCTTTCAAAAGTCAACACGCATAAGTCTTTATAGTAACTTACCTTGATAAGTTTGCAATTAACTTCGTCCTTAACGAATGCACATTCACGATTTTCATCCTTTATCGCAACGCCGAATTTTGCACCTAAATTAGCAAAATTTCTAATTGAAACTTGGGTTAAGTTTTTAGCAATAGGAAAACTTATAAGCGAAAGTTCTGACACATATAGTCCGCCACCGCTTGCGTTTGAAGTGTATACTAAAAATTCATTTTTGCCCTTTTTAAGCGCACCTATATCAAGCTTAATATAAATTGCAGGCCAACCAAGATTAACTTGTTCAAAAAAAGTATCGTCCTTATCGTATGCAATACTTCCGTTTACTTCAATGGTTAATGAGTTGACGTACTTTTTCCAATCGGGCATACAAGCAATAACTTTTATATAATACTGCCTATCCACGTCTTTAATGTCGGCATAGCCTGTAAGTTTTTGACCATTTGAAAGGTCAATACATTCTCTTTCTAATGCCTTGCCGTAAGCCCAATCAGTAATATCGCTATGTAAACTTGTTTTAGAAACATAGGAAAAAACTTGGTCTTTATTAACGGAAAGTTGGATTTTTGTCTGTTCAATTTGTTCGTATAAATCAATAATATTCTTCATAATAGAAACATTATATACTATAAAAACAAGTCAGTCAAGCGACTGACTCGTTTTTCTATTTTAATAAATTGTTTTGTTTTATAAATTTTATAAACTTTTGGGCAATCCTATAAAACCCTAAATCATTCGGATGTACGCCGTCAGCAGTACAATCTTCTCTATTTGGACCTTTTAATAGGTCTTTTCCGTCTACAAAATAAACGTTTTTATCGCCTGCTGATTTTGCCCTTTCATAACTTTCAATAACTACCTTACGCCTTTCCACGTTTTCCTTTTGGGATTTAACGTAGTAACTGCAAATAAAGTAATCGTGCTTACTTGTCATTATGATAGGCATATCAGGTCTTAACTTTCTCACTGTTTCATAGAACGCATAGTGTGTTTTCCTTAAATAATCAGCGTTCGGTGCGTTATGGTCGTATTCCATAATAAGCATTGAAGCGTCAATACTGCCGATAAATTCAGCCATTTCTTGTTCGCCCAAAGCGTTACCTGAAAAACCCAAGTTGATAAAGTCAGCGTCAAAATGTCTTGCAACGAAGTGCGACGTTGCGTTGCCTGGCTTATTTGCGCTTGCGCCTTGAACGTGAGAGCCACCGTAAAAAACGATAGGTTTTTTATTTGTATATTCTTTTCCGTGAGAAAGAGTTGCGCTCTTTTGCAAGCCAATTTCAACCTTTTCAACAACGTTATATAAAGGAAAACAAATAGTAATATTTCTATGTTTTCTGCCACCAGGAAGATAAATTATACCTTGCCACTCATCCTTAAAATCAAACGGTGGAATAAATATTTTATAGAACTTACTTTCCTTTTGCCCGTCAATATAAAGGTCAAAACCCGCACTACCTGAATAGTTCATATTCCTAAGATGAATTTCGGGCATTTTAACACGAATAGCAACATATTTTGAGTTTGTTGAAAACCTTACTCTACCGCCTGCGGTATTTCTTCCAAAATACTGCATACCTGCACCGATTTTATCACAAACGTCAAGCGGTACACGGTGAAATTCGCTAGTATTTTTAGGGTCAACCAATCCGTAAATATCAAACGCATCAGCGTTTCTTATATCGTGAAACACACAGTCTTTTTCTGATATAACGGCATTTGATTTTAGGTTTTGGTCAAGCATTTCAATATATTCTGTGTAATTCATAACTAATCCCTTGCTGAAAGCAAATTAAACTTCAAACACCTTCATATTTAGTGCTTTACCAACACGTTTTAATTGTTCGGTTACATCCCCTAGCGTTACGATACAGTGGTGAGATACACCGAAGTCAAACACTTCTTCAAGATATTCGTTAACAGGCTTATCAACCTTAATAACTGCGTGAAGTTCGTCAAACGCAAGTTGTGGGAAATCTATGCTTTCGCCCTTTGAAACTAAAAGTCTATATCCTTCGGGACCTTCCATAATGTGTGCAATAGTTACAACGCCCGGTTTTAAGATAAGTTCATAGTTGCAACCAGCACCTTCAAAGCCCCATTCTTCTGGCGTACGGGTAAGGAAAATATCCTTTTCATCCTTTGCCATATCGGGAGTGCCAAGACCGTGTCCGATAACGAAAATAGAGTTGCTTTCGGTATCATATTCGCCCCATTCGCCCATAAGTGCTGCTCTGCCATTGATTGAACGCATAAGCATCATTGTAACAAGTCCGCCAAGGTCGCCTTCGCAATTGACTGACATTCCTGTTCTTTCCATAAGAAGTGATGCACCCATTCTTGCAGAAGTTAATACCTGACGTTGAACGAAGTGTTGGTCAAGGAAGCACATTGCGTCAAGTGAAAATCTCTTAGCAAGTCTTTCCATTGCGATTGCAAGTTTCATTGCACGGAAAACGTCAACTCTTGTAACGTTTTTAGTCTTAAAGCGTGCAAGAATTTTCTTGGTTTCTTCTTCGGCTTCTTCATCGGTTACTTCTTTCCAAATATCTAAAAGGTGTGAACTTTGAATTTGAATAATATTAGCACCAAAAGTGCTCTTAAAGAACGTTTTAGAAAGTTCTATATCATACATACCACGGAAAACGTGTCCGATAATACCGATATTTGCTTCGTTAAGGTCTTTAACGGCTTGCATACCTCCCATATAGTTATCAATTTCCGTATATGCTCTTTCATCGTGAATATGACCTACAACGATTTTGTAGTCACGTTTCATTTTACGAAGCGTACCCGTAATTTGAGCAATACCGATAACTGCACTGTTGCGGAGACTGCCTTCATAATCGCCGTTTTTATCAACGTTTGCGTGTGGTTGTTCTGAGAATATAATTAAGGGTTTTTCTGAAACGTAATCAAGCGCAGTAAGCGTGATAAAGTCTGCGGTATAAGTGCCGTAAACAAGTAAAACTACGTCTACTTCTTCTTTTTTAAGCATTTTTCCTGCTTCCGCAGCAGTGTCAAGGGTGTCTACCATGCCCGTAAAGATTGCATTAGGATATTTTTCTTTAATCCTATCGGTAACAACTTTTAAATCACCTTCAACCTTTTCTCTTAAAGTAGGATACATTCTCCAATATTCGAAGTATCCACAAGTTAAAACGCCCACTTTTAACGGACTTTTAATCTTACCACCCGTTAAAATATCACCAGATTGCTCTGCGCCTTCTTCAAACGATACAACTTTTTTAATTTCTGCCATTTCTACTATCTCCTTTTATCTACCCATTTTGTCCAAGATTGACAATGCGGTGTTTCTTAATATATTTTCTCTATCTTCATCGGTAATGTCAGCAAATAATACGCTACCGATTGCATAATTCGGGTCGTACCACGGTAAATCCGTACCAAAAACAACCCTGTCTGAACCGACTTCTCTACACATTTTTGCTATTACGCCGTTGTTACGGTGAATATCGCAAATGTCTAAAATCAAGTTTTTATGTGTTTTTGCAAGTTCAATCACTTCGTCAAGTGCGCCAGGTGCTGAATGCCCTGCTATAAACTGAACGTTGTGATATTTTTCTAATACAGGCTTAACATTTCTTGGATGGTTGCAAGGACTTTTGCCCCAAGTGTGTGATAAAAATGCAAACTTATTATCATCTGCAAATTGAAGCGCCTTATCATACTCTTTACTTTCAAGCATAGTGTGATGATATTCAGGTAAAACCTTTATACCGATAAACTTTTTATCCTTAAAAGTTTCTTCTAACTGTGCTTCGTATTCTTTGTAATACGCTGGTATAAATGAATAGTACGCTTTTACCCTTGTTGGATATTTGGCAATATATTTTTTAATGTTTTCATTAACGCATCCACCACCAAACATATCGTTATGCGGTGCGCACCAAATCATTTCGATATTTTCTTCATCCATTAGTTTTACGCAACCGTCAATATCGTAACAGGGTGATGAACAGCCCTTGATATCATCCATATGCGTATGCGCGTCAATAATCTTAAAAGATTGGATTTTACCCGTATCTAAAAATTCTTCAATATACTTTGATTTAATTTTAGGTTTCATTATTTCACGCCCCCTTTTGCAAGATTTTCTGCCCACAATCTTTCAGCATTGGCGTGCGCTATATTTTCTTTGTCGTTTGCATTTATCTTTGCACTGATAAGGGTTGTCATTGGTCCACCGATATTATCCGACGGGAAGTTTGAACCAAAAAGCATTCTTTCTGAGCCAAATTTATTGACAAACGCTTCAATGCCGCGCGTTTCTTGGAAGTCGGAAGTATCAACGTAAACGTTTTTATAAGCATTTACTAACGGATAGAAAAACCTATCACTGCCCCATAAACCGTAGTTTGTTATTATCACGGTTAGTTTTGGAAATTCTTTCATTACCGCAAAAATGTGTTCCCAATCGTTGTTTGGTGAAAGATACAAAGGTACTTTCTTTTCGGTAAGCATATCAAGAGTATCACCACAAGTGATTCTATCAAGCATATAACGGTCGGCTTTGGGGAAAGCACGAAGTCCAAACACGTTATACTTTTGCATTTTTTCTAAAAGTTTTTCAACGGTGTGTTCCTTGTCCGTTATAGACGGAAGCATTGCAAGAACGGCTTTAAGTCTACCCGTATAAGTTTTAGGGTCAGAAAGCAATTGTTCATTGCCGTAAGTAGGAGCAACGTCCACTACGCTTTGATGATAAACGCACGCTTCGTCAACACCGCAACGGTCCATTTCTTTCAAAAGTTCGTCAGCATTTGCAGCTTGGTCAACTTTTTCGCAAATAATGTAGTCTTCGTGATTGACTATATATTTGTTTACCGAAGCAAGACCAATGCTTGCACTACAATCAATAAACTTCATAATTTACTCCATTTGTTTTTTTATTTTTATTTAATGTCTAAGAATTCAGCGGGGTTATCAATTAGCATTTTATCAATATCACGCACGCTTATACCCATATCTTTAAGCATAGGCTTAAAATGTCTTAATAAATGTGCATAACCGTTACCACCGTATGGAATCAACATACTCTTTAAGCAAATATCGTTAGAGAGCAAGATTTTATCAGCAAAGCCTTTTTTAACAAGTTCAGCAATAAAGTGTGCACGTTCTAAGTCATAAGCAAACCTACCGTGTAAAAGACCTTGGTTTTCCTTTGGAACGTAAAATTCCTTACCGATATTGTCAAATTCAACGTATGCACCCATATCAAGAAGACTTAAAACGTAATCCATTCTTAAATCAACATCAATGTGGTCGATACAAATTTTTTCAGGCTTAACACCAAATGAGGTCATCTCTTTAATTATTGCGTTGCCGTTTGTACCCCAAAGTGCCGTGTGAAAATGCACGCCTGCACCCGTTTCGCACGCTGCGATTGCCGATGCACGAACGTTTTTCCATTCAGTTTCGTCAACTTCCATAGAAGTACCAACTTCACCGATTACACCCGCCTTAATATCAGTGCCATTCACACCTATTTTTATATCGTCAATGATTTCTTTGGCAAGCTGGTCAATAGATTTTGCTTTATTTTTTTGCGAAATAGAAGCGCCAATATAGTGACCGCAACCCATAACGATTTTAACGCCCGTCTCTTCTGCTGCACGTTTAATAAGTAGTGGGTCTCTACCAAAGTCGTCGGTTGAAACTTCTACGATAGAATCACCGCCGAACTGCTTAAATATTTTAAGGTCATTAATTGCAGAGTCGATATCTACAAACGCATTATCTAACACGTTATAGGGGTCTTCGTTAACTTGATAACGAATATCAGCAGTAAAAGGACGCTTAAAATCGGGATTATCAGTAGGGTCAACAAGCGGTCTTAAATCCGAAAGTATATGTTCGTGTGCACTTGTTACACCAAGTTCTTCTTTTTTAATATCACCTAAAACAGTTCTTATCATAAAATACCCCTTTTAAAGTTTATAAATTAATTATAGCATTGCTAAAAATTTTTACAATAGAAGAATGTTTCAAATATATGGAAAATAAAACCATAATTTCATTAACGTACATATTATATCACGCATTATTTATGGTGTAAACCTAAAATTTTATTTTATCATTCCAAAATATTCTATTGTTTTTATACAATCAATTTAAGTTGTTTTTAAGTATTATTAACTTCCGTGCTGTAAATTCGCACGGAAGTTAATTTTAGTATTTATTCAGAATAACCCATTAAACCTATGTAAGCGCAGTTGTCTTGCGTTACGTCCATTCTGCCGAATTGTACTACTACCGGTAGTTTACTTCTTACTCTTAC
>JAZNFN010000074.1:0-4032 GCA_045576035.1 Christensenellaceae bacterium | reverse complement strand
TGACGAAAGTTCTACGTTATCTAACGACAAGTTAGAAAGTGATGATATAGTTACGTTTTCATATCCGCCTTCAATTGCTTGGTCTAATATTTTGTAGAGCATATCATCTTCTTCTAAATCCATTACAGAAGATAAATGAACATTATCAATCTTAAAGTCTTCGCTACTTAAATCAGCAATAGTTATTTCACTATATGCTTTGTCTTTTAACGCACCGCTTAAAATGTTTTGGAGTTTTTCATCAGCAGACATTACGGTTGAAAGTTTAACGTTATCAATGTCAAATGTTAAATTGCTCAATGATAAGTCGTCTGCAAGAGCCTTGATTTCATCGTCGGTAAGGTTAATCGTTTGACCGTCAACAACCTTAGTCAACGCTTTTCCACTTGCTTCTAACAAGATTTTGTAAAGTTCTCTATTGTCGTCTACTTGTTCGCCGTTTACTTCATAGTAAGGCATAAACGAAGTGATTTTAATGTAAGAGGTGTCTACCGATTGAATATCGCCTATCGTCAACGTATCTGCCGTAACAGCCGTAAATTCTTCACCGTCTGCTTCAGCTTCACGCTTTTCGTTAATCATATCAACAAGCATATCGACTACTTCGTTATCTTCACCAGTCATAATAGTGCCGATAGCAACTTTGTTGATGTCTAGTTTTGGCGTACCGTCTTCGTTAGTACCCGCAAGGTCTCCAATGGTGATTTCGTCAAATGTCTTAGCTTCCGTTGCGCCCATTAGAATTTTATAAATAGTATCGTCTTCACTTGCCGTTATAAAGGTCGAAAGTTGTATGTCGTTAATGTTTAGCAACGGTTTGCCGCTTTCATCTTCACCAGTAAGGTCGCCGATAGTTATGTCATCAAATGTTTTAGCGCCTGTTGCACCCATTAGAATTTTATAAACAACATCGTCTTTATCTACTTCTAAAAGCACACCGATTCCTATTCTGTTAATGTCAAGTTTGGGCGTGCCATCATTTTTTGTGCCTGTTAAATCGGCAATGGTGATTTCGCCATAAGCTTTGCCCGTTGCACTTGTCATTATCTTATAAATAATGTCATCTTCGCTTGCTTCTAAAAGCATACCGATTCCGATTCTGTTAATGTCAAGTTTAGCACTGCCGTCATCGTTAGTGCCTGTTAAATCGTCAACGGTAATTTGGTCGTAAGGTTTACCCGTTGCGCTAGTTAAAATTTTATTAATAATATCGTCTTCACTTGCTTCTAAAAGCGAAGAAAGACCTATTTTTGTAATATCAAGCTTAGCACTGCCGTCGTCGTTAGTGCCCGTTAAATCATCAACGGTAATTTGGTCGTATGCCTTGCCCGTAGCGCTTGTCATAATTTTATAAACAACGTCTTCTTCGGTTGCGGGCAAAATTTTAGCAAGGAAAATATCGCTAGTGCCGATTGAAGCCATATCACCAACCGACTTGTCGCCTAATATGCTACCAAGCAAACTGTCTTCACTTGTCATATCGCCAGCGCCAAAAGTTTCAAGAAGTTCGGTAAGTTCAAGTCTACCTAAACTTTCGTCAATAAGGTCTATCGCTTCAAGAATAGGAACTTTTGATAAGTTTGCGTAGTGAAGTTTTACGTTTAGTGGCGCAACTCTTTTACCGTTGTCATCGAACGCCCTTTCCCACTTGGGTTCTTTGACTTCGTCCGCCATAGGATTAGTGCCACCCTCATCAGTTTCTACACTGTTGGCATCGTAATAGTAAAGTTTGGGGTTAGAATTAAATTCCCCTTCTGCGTTTTTAGTAATATCACCGTTTGTGTCTACTTGTGGTAAGTCCTTATTTTTAACGTAAAGAACGTCGCGCTTAACACCGCCTGCCCAATTGCCACTAGTATCAAACGCCCTTAAATACGTTGCACTTGTATCGTCAAAGTAATAATAATCTTCTGCATTCAAGGGGTTTTCTGGGTCGTTATTTATAAGACCGTTATCGTCTGTTTTTACTTTTGCCTTAACGTATTCGGCAATTTCACCATAGCTACTGAACACGCTAAGATTGCCAAAATCACCAAGGCCACTTGAACCGTCAGTTGCGCTCATAACCGTTTCAATAGATGCGGTAACCTTAATGCAAGACGTTAGTTCGGTCATAAAATCAGTGCTGCCATCATCGTAAACGAACTTAATATTGTTAAGTTTATCTGGGTCTATTCTAACGTATTGGTCAAGCCCCGATTCGTTAATAATCTGAGTGAGTGCATTAGAAAGTGCAGGGATATCGCCTATTTTATAGGTGTTGAAATCCATAATCGCTTGATAAAGGCTTTTATCGGAAATTGCTTCACCGACCACTTCATCACTTTCACCACCCGTATACGTTCCGATAGGAACAACGCCCACTGCAACGAACACGGTAAGAAAGAAGATAACAAAGCTCATCATAGCGCCCGTTAGCCATATAAAAAAGTTTTTAAGCGAACGGAAACGCATAATTTTAAACGCACGCCTAATCTTCTTCTCACGAATTTTAGCTTTCAATTCTTCACGAGTCATAATATAACTTCTCCTAAATTTTGTTTTGCGCATAGCTACGCTAACTTAATTATTTTAACATAATATATATCGCGGTGTCAACGGAAAGAACTCAAAAGTGGATTTTTACACGTTTTTTAACTTTTTTAGGTCTTGTTCGGCACGGGTTAAAAGGACTTCAAAACAGTTCTTTTCGGGGTATAAAATGGCAAAATCCCAAAGGTTTTTCAGTTCTTTTCCTATCTCTTTATCCTTGTAGCCTAACTTAATTAAGTCTTGACCGCTAATTTTTAAGTCTTTAATAGTAAACGGCGTTCCGTCCTTTTTCATTTTTGAAAGAATCTTTCGCCACTTAACTACGGTTGGTGCAGTATAATCCACTTCTAAGCTTGCACGAAAATCGGCTTGCTTAACGTCTAAAAGTTGTTCAATGCTGTCATAGTTTTTAACCAAGAATTTTCTCACCTTGCTTTCTTTCATAGAGCAATCAAGGTCAACCATATGCTCTTTTACAAGATACTTAACCTGTTTAATGGTCGCCTTATCTGCTTTAAGTCTAGCAAGAATTTTTTCGGCAATTTTTTCGCCCTCTGAAAAATGGTGGTAATAATATCCATCTCTTCTAAAACAGAACGGCTTACCCACGTCGTGCATAAGCGCACCCCACCTAACGCCTATATGGCAGTACGCCACGCAACGAAGACTGTGTTCTAAAACGTCGTATTTGTGAAAATCCGCTCTTTGCGCCATACCCCTACCGTCAGTAAGTTCAGGGAATATCCTATCTAAAACACGGGTTTCGTCAAGCACTTTAAGTGCACGGTAATGCCCGATAGGACTAGAAAAAGGATACTTTACGTCGGCAGTTAATATCATATTCATTTCAGCGTAAATTCTTTCGGGTGAAATGTCCAAAATATTGTCAGCGTGGTGTTTTGCGGCTTCAATAACCGCAACCGTAGGTGTAAAATTGAGTTCACCGACAAATCTTGCAAGCCTTAAAAGCCTAAGCCCGTCCGAAGAAAAAACACGTTCGGGACTGACCACCGTATCAAGCCGTCTATCTTCAATATCCCTTACGCCCGACAAGGGGTCGACGATAACACCCTTCGCTATATCGTAATAGACGGCATTGCACTTAAAGTCCCTGCGCAAGGCGTCTTCGTAAAGGTTATCGGTCGGCTCAGTGCTTATCGGCGTATGTTCTCCGCCAACGTACTTTTCACGCCTGAACGCAGTGTACTCGTACCGCCTTTGTCCGTCCGAAAATAGCACCGTGTTAGTCCTAGGATATTCTGCGGTTACGGTAAAACCAAAGTCTAAAAGCGCCCTCTTAAAGTCAGCAGGTTTAATTGCCGACGACAAGTCAACGTCAACGCTCATAGACCCGTCAATTAAAAAATTACGGACCACTCCACCCACTGCATAAAGTGGTTTATCAAGCGATAAAGCCAAATTTATTAAGTTTTTTTGGAAATTTATGTTCATATAAATAATATTATATCATAAAAACTTGAAATTTTATCTTTTTTATAG
>JAZNFN010000073.1:0-3241 GCA_045576035.1 Christensenellaceae bacterium | reverse complement strand
ACCTTAAAGTTACTGCCGTTTTGTGGGTTTACGTCCGCTTTTAAGTTCCAATACTCTTGCGGTTTGAACGCTAAAATTTCACGTTCTCTATCAACAACCATTTTAAGTGCAACCGACTGAACACGCCCTGCCGATAAGTTTTCGTTAAGGCGACTGCTTGCTGCCGGTGAAATGCTATAACCAACTATTCGGTCAAGCACTCTTCTTGCCTGCTGTGCGTCCACCAAGTTTTTATCTATCTTTCTTGGATTTTCAAGTGCTTTTTTAACTGCCTTTTCAGAAATTTCGTTAAACTCAATTCTGTTAAGTGCGTTTTCATCTAACCCCAAAACTTCGGCTAAGTGCCACGATATTGCCTCCCCCTCTCTATCCGGGTCGGTTGCAAGATATACTCTATCCGCTTTTTGTGCGGCTGTTTCAAGTCTTTTTATGTCTTGCTTTTTTTCAGGCGCTATAACGTAGTGCGGTTCAAAATTGTTGGCTATTGATACGCCCATATAATTTACGGGTAAATCTCTAATATGCCCTTTGGACGCATCTACTTTATAATCGCCCTTTAAAAATTTTTCAATCGTCTTTGCCTTGTGGGGTGATTCTACTATTATTAACTGCATTTATTCCTCCGAAAAATTACTGATTAATCCGTACACGTTTCCGCTTCTTGCAACAATCCCTTTAATTTCAAGAATTGATAGCGTTGGCGTGACTTCAAATACTTGTCTTCCTATGCTTGCGCTTAATTTTTCTATATGAACTTCACCGTCTTTTAGACAGTTTATTATTTGCTTTTCAAGTTCGCTAAAAGTTTCACTTTCAGCCCTTTTTTCTATTCCGTAAAAATCTAAAATATCTTTTGGATTATCGGTCAGTATTGCACCACGCTTAATAAGGTCGTTGCAACCCGCACCTGACTTAATCCCTACGCTATACGGCACTGCAAATAAATCCTTGCCGTACTCTTCTGCATATTCTGCCGTGTAAAGCGTTCCGCTCTTTATTGCACCGCTTACTATTAAAACGCCTTTTGACAACCCTGCAATTATTCTGTTACGAACGGGAAACATAAACGGCTTTGGCACGGTGTCGGGCGGATATTCGCTTATTGCTAAACCACGCTCTACAACCTTATCTAATAAATCTTTATTGCTTGCGGGATAAACGTGATTAAAGCCACCTGCAATTACCGATATTGCTTTTGCCTTTTCACTAACTGCCGTTTTAAGCACTGCACAGTCAACACCCTCTGCTATGCCTGTAACTAACGTAAATCCCACACTAGACAACTCTTTTGAATAGTTTTCGGCTATTTTTATCGATAGCGGTAAACTCTTTCTGCTACCCACTATTCCAAATGCCTTACTTTTTAACAGCGCTATATCGCCCTTATAATAAAGCACTAACGGTGGATGTGGGATTTCTTTAAGCGAATTTGGATAACTGTCTGAAAATATAGTCAGCGCTGACACGTTTGCACGAGATAAACCGTCCAAAACGTACTCAACGTATTTGGTGTTTGCAGACGACGTTAGCGTAGAGTGCATTTCTTTATCCACGACGGAAAGAAGATATTTTAAAACTCTCTCCATCAACGAACTACCGTCAGTGCCTTTTATAATCTCAATCGCTTTTACTTTGTGTTTGTATTCAAGCCCTAAAAAACTGTCAAGCCAAATACAACACAATTCTTCCTTGGTATAACCTTCCATTTTAACTGTGCCTATAACTTATCGCTTCAAGTATATGCTGAGGTTTAATATCGTCGAAAAGTTCCATATCCGCAATAGTTCTTGCTACTTTTATTATTCTACTCCTTGCTCGTGGCGATAAATGTAAACTCACATAAGCGTTTTTCAAAATATCTTCACAATCTTTTGAAAGCTTACAATATTTACTTATATGCTTTGCACCCATGTCGCTATTAGTGAGTATTTTGTCATTTTTAAAGCGTTCTTCTTGAATACGGCGTGTTCTATTTACTCTTTTTCGCACGTCCTTTGAACTTTCACTTATTTGCTCTTCGGTAAGTTCAGCATACTTAACTTCATCAACTTGAACTTGAATATCAATTCTGTCAAGCAACGGACCTGAAAGTTTGGCTTTATATTTTGCTATTTGCGACGGTGAACAAGTACATACCTTTTCGGCTGAACCGTAATTCCCACAAGGGCAAGGGTTCATGCTTCCACAAAGAATAAAGTTTGCAGGATAACTAACCGACCCTGACGCACGAGAAACGGTGATTTGACCGTCTTCTAACGGCTGGCGCAAAACTTCAAGAGTGGAACGGCTGTATTCGGGCATTTCATCAAGAAAGAGTACACCGTTATGTGCAAGGCTTATTTCGCCCGGTTTAACGTGCGTTCCCCCACCTGCAAGAGCAACCGTACTCGCCGTATGGTGCGGACTTCTAAAAGGTCTTGCATAAATTATTCCGTCCGAATCTTTTAACGCACCTGCTACCGAATGAATTTTAGTAGTTTCAAGCGCTTCACTAAACGTCATATCGGGCATTATGGTTGGAATACACTTTGCAAGCATAGTCTTGCCCGTTCCCGGCGCACCGACGAATAGTAAGTTATGCCCACCTGAAACGGCAACTTCTAATGCTCGCTTTGCCACCTTTTGCCCTTTAACAAACGCTAAATCACTGTCGTATACGTTGAGACTTTCTTTTGTATGATAGTCGTTCTTAGCGACCGTTTGTAATGGCGCTAAACCTGAAAGGTGGTCTATTACTTCTTTAAGGCTTTGAGCGGCGACCACTTCTATTCCGTCAACGAAAGATGCTTCACGCTCGTTTTCCTTTGGAACAATGAATTTTTTATATCCTAAACCCATTGCTGAAATTAAAGTTGGAAGTACACCGTTTATTCTGCGGAGCGTTCCGTCAAGCGAAAGTTCGCCGATAAACACTGTATCCGAAGTATCAACTTCAAGTTGTCCACTTGAAATTAAAACGCCTAGCGCAATCGCAAGGTCAAGTGCCGAACCTTCTTTTTTTACACTAGCAGGAGCAAGGTTTACCGTGATGTGACGGACGGGCATAGTTCTTCCGCTATTCTTTATTGCTGAACGCACACGTTCTTTTGATTCTTTAACCGCCGTGTCTGCAAGACCAACTATATCGAATGCGGGAAGTCCGTTGTTTATATCAACTTCTATTTGAATTGGTATCCCCTCTAACCCGACAAGAGTAAAGCCGTATATTTTCGCTATCATATTGCCCCTTTTTTACTTTTGT
>JAZNFN010000072.1:0-10241 GCA_045576035.1 Christensenellaceae bacterium | reverse complement strand
GTTGCAACGTTTTGTCATAACACGGCAAACGGTTTGCCGATTACAGTAAATGATAGGGCAATAGAACTAGAACTTTTATATATTGACGATTTAATTGACCAAATGCTTTTAGCATTAGCAAGTAAAGAAAACCGTTGTGAGTACGACGGACTAACACCTGTTCCTACTGATGACGGTAAATACTGTTATTGTCCTATTACGCATAAGGTAACACTTGGTGAAATTGAAGATTTGCTTAGTAAGTTTAGTGTTCAACCGACTACGCTTGAAATACCTGAAATACCTTGTGGCAGTTTTGAAAAGAAACTCTATTCAACTTACCTTTCGTATTTACCCAAAGAAAAAGTTGCGTTTTCATTAAAGATGAACGTAGACGATAGGGGCAGTTTTACTGAACTAATAAAGACTGCAAAGTACGGACAAGTTTCTATTAACATTTCAAAGCCAGGTATAACAAAAGGTCAACATTGGCATAACACTAAATGGGAATTTTTTATCGTAGTTGCAGGGCACGGACTTATTCAGCAACGCAAAATTGGCACAGACGAAGTGCTTAATTTTGAAGTTAGTGGCGACGATATTAAAGCCGTTCATATGTTACCTGGTTACACTCATAACATAATTAATTTATCAGATACGGAAAACTTAGTTACGGTAATGTGGGCAAACGAAAAGTTTGACTCTAATCACCCCGATACTTTTTTTGAAATAGTGGAGTAATAATGTCGCAGTTTAACCTGACCAAAGAGCAAAAAGTTTTGCTTAATTTAATATCGCTTAACGTAAACGGCAATGCTAACGAATTGGTTTTATCTGACCAAGAAATAGACGGCGTTAATTGGGAAGAAGTTGCAAAAGAGTCAATCGTGCAGTCTGTCTCACTTTGCGCATTAGATGCTTGTGCCGTTTACAAAAAATTTATACCTGAAAATATTTTTGCTAAGTGGAGCGCATACTCAATGCGTGTTATGCAATCGAATATGAAAGTTATCAATTCACAACAAGAATTGATAAATATTTTAGGTGAAAAACATCCATATTTGATATTAAAAGGAACGTCGGCGTGTTCTTATTATAATAAACCTATTTTAAGGGCGCTTGGCGACGTAGACTTTTTGATTGAACCAAAACAGCAGAGTGAAATTGAAAAATTACTTATAGATAATGGCTACACATTATCTGGTGGTGACCACCCAAACCACGTCGTTTTCAAAAAGCCTGGTGCTCACTTAGAAATGCACTTTGAGGTGGCAGGTGTTCCATACGGAAAGATAGGCGAATTGGTTAAAGAGTTTTTAAAAGACGCAGTATATGCGCCCGTAAAAAAATCTTATGAAAGTTGTGAGTTTAATGCTCCAACCGATTTAAATCACGCACTAATATTGTTACTGCACATGCAACACCATATGCTTGGCGAAGGTTTTGGATTAAGGCACCTTTCCGACTGGACAGTGTTTGTAAATAAAACACATAATGAAGCGTTTTGGCAAGAAAAATTATTGCCGTTTTTGAAAAAGATAGGTTTATATAATTATGCCAAAATAATGACCAAAGTTGGCGCAGTATACTTAAATTCAATCTTACCTATTTGGGCAAAAGATGCAGATGACGATGTATGTGCACAAATAATAAACGATATATTAATGGGCGGTAACTTTGGACGAAAAGATGAAAACCGTTCAAGTAGCGGTATGCTTATTTCCGAACACGGCAAAGGTGGAGCTAAACACGGTGCAGTTTATAACTTAGCACACGGTTTGCATAAAGCAGTTTTAAGAAAAAAAGCAGTAAAAAAATGTATATTGCTTTATCCTTTTGTTTATGTGTATAAGGCTATACGGTTTGTGTTTTTAAGCATTATCGGTAAGCGTCCGTCCATTGTAAAAATGCTTCCCGAAGCAGAAAAAAGAAAAGTTATTTATGATAAATTAGCGATATTTGAGACTGATTTACAGGAGAAATAATAATGAAACTTGATTATTCTGATATTAAATTTAAGGATAACGGAAAACTTAAACTTTTGATAATAGTAGGCACACGTCCTGAAATTATTAGGTTATCTTCGGTAATAAATAAGTGCCGTCAATATTTTGATTGTGTTTTGGCGCATACCGGTCAAAATTACGATTATAATCTTAACGGTGTGTTTTTTAAGGATTTAAAACTTGCTGACCCCGAAGTTTATATGGATGCGGTTGGTGACGACTTAGGTGCAACGGTTGGTAATATTATCAACTGTTCATATAAGCTTATGAACCAAATAAAACCCGATGCGCTTTTGATTTTAGGGGATACTAACAGTTGTTTATCAGCAATACCTGCAAAAAGGTTACATATTCCAATATTCCACATGGAAGCAGGCAATCGTTGCAAGGATGAATGTTTGCCCGAAGAAACTAATCGCCGTATAGTAGATATAATTTCGGACGTAAATATGGCGTACAGCGAACACGCAAGAAGATATCTTGCTGAATGTGGGCTTCCTAAGGAAAGGACTTTTGTAACGGGCAGTCCTATGTCGGAAGTTTTGCATTCCAATCTTGCAGATATAGAAAAATCGGATATTTTGGATAAACTTAAACTTACGGCAGGTAAATACATTTTACTTTCAGCACATAGGGAAGAAAATATAGATACGGATAAAAACTTTAATTCACTATTTAATGCAATAAATAAAATGGCAGAAAAGTATGATATGCCAATACTATATTCTTGCCATCCAAGAAGCAGAAACAAACTTGAAAAAAGTGGATTTAAACTTGATAAAAGGGTAATTCGCCACGAACCTTTGGGCTTCCACGATTACAATAAACTTCAAATGAATGCTTTTGCCGTTGTTTCGGATAGTGGAACGCTACCCGAAGAATCAAGTTTCTTTTTATCAATAGGAAAGCCTATTTCAGCAGTATGTATTAGAACAAGTACGGAAAGACCGGAAGCGCTTGACAAGGCTTGTTTTGTGCTTGCTGGAATTGATGAAAATAGTTTGCTTCAAGCAGTTGAAACTGCGGTGAACTTAAATAAAGACGGGAATTTTGGTATTCCTGTACCCGACTACGTTGAAGAAAATGTTTCTACAAAAGTTGTTAAACTGATTCAGTCTTATACGGGTGTTGTCAATAAAATGGTTTGGAGAAAAAACTAAGATAAAAGCAAAAGGATAACGTAAAAAATTAAAACGTTATCCTTTTTTAGTGTAATTTATTGCTTTTAGTTAGAACTTTTTTCTATTGAAAGTACGGTTAGTGTATCGCCTTTTACGTCAAACTTAACGTTGAAATTACCGTACGCCATACCATAAGTTCTACCGTCATCGTGATAAGATGGGCGTGGGTCGTCGGCTAGGCACTCTTTAAGCGCTTGAAGTTTATTTTCACTTAGCAAACTTGCAATTTGTGGTGGGATTATAATGTTTAAGTGATGGTTTTGCTTTTGGTCGGCAAAACCGCCTTTTGCGTCGTTGTGGCAGTCGCTGAACGGAAGATATGGTTTAATATCGAAGATAGGTGTTTTATCAATTAAGTCTGCGCCCGAAACGTAGAGCACGGGTGCGTTTTTATCTTGATAATCAACCTTGATAAGTTTAACAGATGAAAGTCCTAAATTGTTTGGTCTAAAAGGTGAACGGCTAGCAAAAACGCCCACCTTTTCATTTCCACCAAGACGTGGTGGCCGAATTAATGGCGTAAAGCCGTCCCTGTGGCATTTTGAAAAGTCGAAAATAAGCCAAAGGTGAGAAAAATCTTCTATACCACGCACTGCGTCATTAGAGCGGTATTCTGGTAGAAATGTAATTTTTGAAATTACTGACGGTGCACGACCGCTTTGGCGTGGCACACCAAATTTTTCCTTAAAATCGTTTTCTATGTATGCAATTGGCGTAATAGTCAAATCATTCATATAAAGATTATACTATGTTTTTAATAAAAAATCTACAAAAAAGCGATTGAAAACGGTTAAAATTAGTTCTTTATATATTTATACGATTGACAAAATTTATAGTAAATGATATTATTTTAACGTTGTTTAAGGAGAGAATTATGACTATTGAAGAAATTTGGCAAAAAATTAAAGAGTGGGTGGTTAGTCAAGCACTACTAGATTCAATTGCAAGAGTTTTGATTGCGTTACTTATAATGTTTGTATCGTTTAAGATAATAAATGCTTTTGCTCGTAGAATTGAAAAGAGAGCAACCAAAAAGAACGCTGATAAAACCATAATGAAAACACTTGCGTATATCTTGCGTTTAGGTTTAAAAATAGTGGTTACTATATGTTTAGTTGGGTTTGTTGGCATTGATACAAGTGGACTAACTGCGCTTGTTACGTCACTTGGCGTGTGTGTGGGTTTAGCGGTAAACGGTGCGCTGTCAAACTTAGCAGGCGGTGTTTTGCTTATTTTAACACGTCCTTTTAGAGTTGACGACTATATTGAAGCGCAAGGGCACGGCGGAACTGTCGCTGATATACGAATAACTTATACCAAACTTATTACGCCTGATAATAAGGTTGTTTATATTCCCAACGGCACACTTGCAAACGGAGATATTGTAAACTATTCGGAAAAAGAATTACGCCGTTTAGATATGACTTTTTCAATTGGGTATGCAGATGATTACGAAAAAGCCAAAGGTATTATATTAGAAGTTTTATCTAATCACGAACTTGTTCTTAAAGACCCCGTTCCGTTTGTTAGAATGACAGAACACGGTGCTTCAAGCATAAATATAAAAGTGCGTGTTTGGGTTAAAAATTCAGATTATTGGACGGTAAATTTCGACGTGTTAGAGAGCGTTAAAAAAGCGTTTGACGATAATGGTATCGAAATTCCATTTAATCAACTTGACGTCCACATTAAAAATGAAAAATAATATGGATAAATACACAAATGACAAAAAAATATTATAACGGTATTGAAATTTATATACTTAGTTTCACAAAAGACGTTGTTATGAATAGTCCTTTTGGCGATTTTGATAACGTTGGTATAGACCCGTTTTTTTAATTTAGGTGAGAGATGAAAGTAGCAAAAAGAATTGTTTTATCAATATTTGCGTTGTTCTTCGCTCTAACGTTTCCTTTAAGTTCTATTAATACCGTCAATGCGCAAACAGACTTAGTGACAACTTTTATATATAATAGTAGCTTTGAACAGTCAACGTTTGATGACTTCTCTTTGGCATACACACCAAACAATTGGAGCGTAAATACAAATCCAACGTATCTAAAAGTAGAATCGGATAGTGATGCTTATGATGGTAAAAGTCAATTAAATATTGCCTATAAAGGAACTCACGTTCTAACAAATAACGAATTTTCTACGGTAAGCGCAGGCGAAACTTATCGTGTTGGCGTAAAGTTTAAGACAATGAATGCACAAGCAACGTGTAAGGTTTCAGTTAAAGCGTATAAAGGGAGTAGTTTATATGCTACTTATGATGGTGCTGAGTTTAAGTCAACAGTTTTAAGTGAGTGGACAGATGCGTTCGTTGATTTTACGGCTGATAGCGGTGTAAATAAAATAAAAGTTGCAATTACGGCATATATGCCCGATTCAAATTTTGCGTTGGATTTTGTCTACGCATATAAACTTAAAATTTTTACCGATACGGGTGCATCGTTAAGGCTATCCGAAACGCAACCAGGTTTAAGATTTTCAGGAAAAGTTGAAAAGAGTTTTTATGACAGTTGTGTGCAGAATTATACCGACGTAAGAGCAGGTATGATTATAATTCCTAAGGACTACCTTTTAGAAATAAACGAAGTTACTTTTAAGTCAACTGAAAATAAAACGGTTCTTAACATAGTAGCTAGTAAGTGGAATAATGATAATACTTGCGAAACTGACGGTTATTATGGATTTAACTGTGCAATAGTAGATATAAAAGAAAGCAATATCACAAGGGAATTTTGCGCAAGGGCGTACCTAACGTATACTGACAATGGTACGGTTAAATATGTATATTCAGATTTTGTGATTGATAATCACGTTCGTTCAATAAGCAACGTTGCACTTGTTGCAATGGAAGAAATTGACTATTACGATACTTGGGAACAAGACATTATAAAAGCGTACGCAAACGGAATTAAGCCGACTATTATAAACTAAAAAGCAAAATAAAAAAACCGTCGTTCGACGGTTTTTTAAGTTTAAAAATTATTTGTTTTCAAACCAAGTTTTAACAAAAGATGCCATTGCATTTGCAAGTTCTTTAATGTCCCAATCGGTTGTGTTGACGATTAAGTGATAAGACTTTCTATCACCCCATTCGCCGTCTGCAATGATGTAACGCGTACGTTCACGGTTTTTATCAATGCGTTTAATCATACGTTTGATTTGCTTATATGAAAGGTTTTCACCATTTTCTGCACGTTCTTGACAACGCTTAATTTTAGAATCCATATCCGCGCAAACGAAAAGGTTGAGCGGATTTTTATCTTTTAAAAGTACGTCCGCATTTCTGCCTACTATAATGCAGTTTTTACCAGAGTCTGCAATTTCCTCAATGATTTTTCTTTGCTCTTGTAAAAGTTTAGTGTCGGGGGACTGTATTGCAACCGGTGAAACAAACGAATGATGAAAAGAAAGTGTAAACGTTTGCCAAGCGTGGTTATTGAGCGCATATTCAACGTATTTTTCATCAACGTCGTGGCGCTTAGCGATTTCGGTTATAATTTCACGGTCATAATAATCGTATCCTAAAAGGTCGGCAAGACGTTTGCCTAACTCTCTACCACCACTTCCAAATTCACGACTGATTGTAACAATATTCATATAATTCTCCTTACCATAACTTGTTGTTACTTTTTATATATACATTATATAATAAAAATTAAAAAAAATCAATAGGTATTTTAAAATTTTTTGTTTATGACAATATGCTGTCATATATGCTTGATAAAATGTGGATGAAAAAATATCAAGGGGTGGTAATATGAACAAATTTGCATTTAGAAAGAAAAAAGCCAAAAGGGAGGTGGCTTTTGGCAAATGGATTTTCTTTTGGCTATCGCTTGCAATAATTTTAAGTTTGGTTTGTTTTGCAATGCAGTTAGCATAAGAGGGCGTTAAGCCCTCTTTTTTTGTTTGATTAAGGAGGGGTGTGATTCTTTAATCATAGATATATTAATTAAGCACTTTGAAATGCTAACTGCCTGATGCAAGGTTTCCCAACTCTTAAAATTTAAGCATAGGGACAACGTGGTGAGTCCGTAAGTAAATATATTGATTAACGTATCACCTAATTGGTAGTTTTCGGCTTTTGCCGTTATAAAAAATATTGTAATAAAACAGTAAATAATTCTTAGCGTTGAGCACACGGAAAAAACGTTCAAAGTATTAGTAATACTTTTGCAATTACCCGTTGTGCTAATTTTTTTAATTATTGTGCCTTTAAGCTTATAATTAAAAACAATAAAAACCGTTAAAAAAGTTAAAAACCAAAATACGTTTCCGCATAAAAAAATAACGTTGATTTTAAGCGTTTTTAAAATTATGCTCATTATAAGTATTGCTACTAAAACCGCTAACTGCATAAATACGTCTATTAATAACAGTCGGCTAAATTTTGTGGTGTATTTGATAATATCACGTTCATAATTGTATTTAATACTGTCAAATTCAACGTTTATCATAAGAATAATGCTCTAAATTGAATATTTGCACTTATTTAGGTGCAATGTAATTGTATCAAAAAGTTATAATAATGTCAAGGAAATGCGCTTATATAAGTGCATTTTTATGGGTGGAAAAAATGAACGATAAGGTTGAAAAAAGGATTGGGGAGAATATAAGAAAGTTAAGGGAACGTGCAGGGTATACACAAGACTACGTTGCAACCAAGCTTCAACTTTCGGGTTGCGATATTACAAGGAGTGCCGTCGCAAAAATCGAAGTAGGGCAACGCCATCTTTATCCTGACGAAATTATTCTATTAAAGCAAATTTTAAAAGCCGATTACAGCGAAATTTTTGAAATGTAAATTAATCATAGGCAAGATAAAAGCCCATACCGTGATAGGTATGGGCTTTGCAATATCTTAGCCTTTCATTAATAATTCCATAACGTACATTTCTAAGCCTTCAAAATCTCTTTCAGCAACGAGTTTGTCTTTGAAGGCGTAGTCGAATTTTTCAACTTTTTCTTCTAACAACTTAAATATTTTTAGGCTATTTTCCAAGTGCTTGAAACTATCTTTGTCGGTAGTGGTTCTCATAGCCTTTACGTCAAGACCAACGTATTCGCCATTTTTGCCGTATCCGTTTTCCATTAAGACTTTAACTTGGTTGAACGCTTGTCTTAAATTTTCTACACCAAAAGATTTGTCTTGGTCGTATTTAATACCGTTTTGGTCGTTTAAGTGTACGGTGAATAACTTGTCGAAAGCCATTGCAAATCCTATTTCGTGAGAAGGGTCAAGTCCTGCCAAAATAGCGTGTGCACTTTCTAAGTTTCCACCAACACGCTTGGGGTCGATAGTTGCGGCAGATACTGCCAAAACGTGTCCCATAGTACCGCAAATAGAACGGTCAATCGGTTCGTTGGGTTTGGGTTCTATACAAATTCTAATAGTTTTGTCGTATTCAAGCATTTTGTTGATTGCTTCTACCAACTGCTTTGTTGCCCAAACAGGGCTTTTGCTTTCTGCACACAACGTTCCTTCTCTTGCAAGCCATAAAACTATTAAGTCAGTGCCCAATTCTCTTGCAATATCTATTGAGCGATACGCTCTCCACATAGCAAATTCTCTATCTGATGCTCTTGTTGACATAAAACCACCGTCAATAGTTCTTTCGTCCATCCAAAGTCTAGGTGCAACAAATTCGGCTTTTAAGTCGTATTTGTCCAAAAGAGCTTTCATTTTTCTTGCTTCAACTTTAATTTCTTCAACGCTTAGTTTGTTCATATTTGGAACTGCATCGTCGTCGTGGAATTGTATAGCGTCAAATCCTATTTCTTTAAATTTTTTGAATTTTTCTTCTACGCTAATAGTTTTTCTTGTAGTAGGACCATAAGCATCCGCACCTTCGTGAACGTTCCAGGGTCCTACTGAATACTTAAATTTACTCATAATTGTTCTCCTTTTTAATCAATGTTTATAATTATATTTTTTTCCGTGCTTTCATAGGCAGCGGCAATTACCTTTTGAACGTGTAACGCATCTGATGCTGGAACGACAAGCGGTTTATCGTTCAAGATTGAGTGGGCAAAACTTTCAATTTGCCTTGTGTACATATTGCCGAATTCACTAAGTATGTTTTCGCCGTCCGTGTCGATATGGTCTTGTTGTGCATTGTATCCAGGTACGTTATCCATAAATATAGCAGTAAGCGTTCCACCGTCGTTTTGACCTATTACGTTGCTACCCATAAGTCTGCCTTTTGTACCAAAAAACTCTAATCTCCACTTAGCAACTTCGTCGGGAATATTAAAATTGGTTTGAACTACACATTGCGTGCCATTATCCATTCTAAGCATTACCATAGAACTGTCTTCTACGTCATAATCAAACACAATCGTGTCGTTAAAAGCCGCCACTTGTTTAACTCTTGCGCCTAAAATATATTCCATTAGGTCTATGCAGTGCACACCCATATCCATTAAAGAGCCCCCGCCTGATTTTGCTTTTACTTGTCGCCAATTCCCTTCTTCTTTTGGTAGCCATAAGGTAAATTGTGAATATCCGCTAACCACTTGACCGATTTTGCCTTCTTGCACTGCTTTTTTCATACTCATAACGTGTGCGCCAAATCGCATCATAAAGCCTGCCGCTATCTTAACGCCCTTTTCTTCGCAATGCCTTAAAACTTCTTCGCCTTCTTGCGTGGTCATAGCAATAGGTTTTTCAAGTAAAATATGTTTGCCGTAATCTGCCGCAAGTTTTGCTTGCCTTGCGTGGAATACAACGGGGGAAGCAATATACACTGCATCAATTTCAGAATTTTTTAATAATTCTTCTTCATTTGTGTAGGCGTACTTTGCGTTATATTTTACCCTTAATTTTTCTGCTAAATCACCGTTAATTTCCATTACAGCAGTAATTTCAGCATTTTTTGCGTTTAACATCGCAGGTAACATTCTTCTATCGGCAATGCCACCCGCACCGATAATTCCAAATTTTAGTTTTTTCATCATATCTCCTTATAAAAATTTTTAAACGCCGTTTATGCACTTATTGTACCACGCCTATTTTAAAAACACAATGTCACCAAATATGCAAAAAGAGTAAAATAATATACAT
>JAZNFN010000071.1:0-3641 GCA_045576035.1 Christensenellaceae bacterium | reverse complement strand
TGAAAGAGAAGTCAAAGTCGCCCGAATCCCTATGGGATAAATAAGCTGGTGTTTCGTGTGAGAACCTCGTTCGCCCGTCTTGTGACGGACAAGCATAGATAGGCAAGGGCTCGGTAGCGAAGCGGACGAGTATCCCGTCAGTAGCTCCAAACCAAAGAAAAGGATACCAGAGTTGTCCTTTTCTTTTTTGTAAACTGATAACAGTTTGCGAATTACTGAGTATAGGCTGTGGTTTTCGGCGTAAGCTATATTTTACTAAATGAAATTTTAGGTGAAGTTTTATGAAAAAATTTAAGGCGTATTTGTTTGATTTGGATGGTACACTTGTAGACTCAATGCAAACTTTCGTTGATATTGTTGTAGGATTGTTAGATGCTAACAATATAAAATACGGTAAAGATTTGGTAAAAATCATTACACCGTTAGGCTATAAAGGTGTTGCAGAATATCTTGTTAAATTAGGACTTAAAATGCGCACGGACGAGATTTATGATTTAATGCAAGAAAGAGCTCTTTTTGATTATGAGAATAGTATTCCTGCAAAACCCAACGTTGTTTCGGTCTTAAAAGAATTGAAATCACAAGGCGTAAGTTTAAACGTTCTTACGGCAAGCCCACATTCACTTTTGGATTGTTGTTTAAAAAGAATAGGTATTTATGATTTATTCGATAACGTGTGGTCTTGTAACGATTTCGGTATGACTAAAACTAATCCAGAAATATATGTTATGTCAGCGCAAAAAATAGGCGTTGATATTAGTGAAGTTTTATTTTTAGATGATAATCTTGACGCTAATAAAGGGGCAAAGAAGTCTGGTATTAATGTTTGTGGCGTTTATGATAAATCTTCCGAAGATTACAAGAAAGAAATTCAACAAGTTGCTGATTTTTATATACACGATTTTACTGAATTATTGCAATAATGTTAATGATTAAATCAGGGTTAAAAGGCTAACAAATATTTTTGTTAGCCTTTTCTAATTGTGGTAGTTGTGGTGTATAAATGATGCTGTTAGATAACTTATAATGCAAGTTTTACAAAAGTTTTACAAATAAAACGATAATTTTAAATATACAATGTGGTATTATAGATTAGAGGTGTAAAAATGGTAAATATATTACTTGTTGAAGATGAAAAAGAGTTAAACGATATATTAAAGACTTATCTTGAAAGTGAAGGTTATAACGTTTATCAATGCTTTAACGGGGAAGAAGGCTTTAAAGCGTATAATCAAAATAAAATAGACCTTGTTCTTTCAGATATAATGATGCCCGTTGTGGACGGATTTAAGCTTGCCGAAAGTATTAGAAACGAAGACGCTTCCGTGCCTATTATATTTATTTCGGCAAAGGATGATAAACTTTCAAAAAAGTTTGGATATAAACTTTTGATAGATGATTATATCGTTAAGCCGTTTGATATCGACGAAATGCTTATGAAAATAAAGGCACTACTTCGCCGTGCAAATATTGAGCAGACAAAACTTTTAACCGTTGGCAATCTTACTATGGACGTTGAAGAGCACACAGCATATATTGACGGCAAGGAAGCAAATTTTACCGTGCGTGAATTTGATATTTTATACCGTTTATTATCTTATCCCAAAAAGACTTTTACACGTTCAAAATTAATGGAAGAATTTTGGGATTTTGATAGTTCTGCTACTTCAAGAACAGTTGACGTATACGTTGCAAAACTTCGTGAAAAAACCGAACAATGCGACGGGTTTAGTATAGTTACCGTGCACGGCTTAGGTTATAAGGCGGTGCTTAAATGAAAAACAATACAAAATCTAAAATAACGGTTATAGGATACGTTTTTTTCTTTTTACCCTTATCGGTTACCGTAATGATTGCAATATTTATTTTTAACGCGTTAAATATTCAAGGTGTTTCAGTACCTTTTATTGCCGTATATATGTTTTTATACATTGCGTTTGCAACGCTTATCTTTGCGGTTATAGACGTGTTTAGACGAAGGATAATGATAGACAGTCCGTCTAATAAAATTTTAGAAGCAACTGAAAGAATCGCTAAGGGTGATTTTTCGGTAAGGCTTATTCCAGATAAACAGTACAATAAGTTTGACCGATACGATATCATTATGAACAATATCAACAAAATGGTTGGCGAACTGCAAAAGAGCGAAGTGTTAAAGACGGAATTTATATCCAACGTATCGCACGAAATTAAAACTCCGCTCACCATTATAAAAAACTATGCCCAAGCGTTAAAGGCTGATAAAATCAGCAAAGAACAAAAAGATAAATATATACAAGTTTTAATCAACACTACTGAAAGGCTTTCGACGCTAGTTACTAATATTTTAAAACTAAATAAACTCGAAAATCAAATACTTTCACCCGAAAAGGTCAATGTAAATCTTGGTGAACTTCTAAGTGAGTGTATTATTGCGTTTGAAAGTGTTTGTGAACAAAAGGACATTGAGTTTAATTGCGACGTTAAAGACATCGTAGCGTTTACTGAGCCAAACTATACCGAAATAATTTTCAATAATTTATTATCTAACGCAGTAAAGTTTTCTAACGTTGGTGGGAAAATAGACGTAACGCTTAAACGTGACGGTGAGAACGTGGTGTTTACGGTAAAAGATTACGGTATAGGTATGACGCAAGAAGTTGGTGCACACGTCTTTGAAAAGTTTTACCAAGGCGATACTTCGCATAAGGCTGAGGGGAATGGTTTAGGACTTGCGCTTGTAAAAAAGGTTATTGACCTACTTGGTGGTGAGATTACCGTAAAAAGCACACTTAACCAAGGCAGTGAATTTACCGTAGTTTTTAAGGGTGTTATAGATGAATAAGTTTAAGGCGGTTTTGCAAAAAATTCTATCACCGTCTGCTAAAATTATATCACTAATATATGCGCTTACGTTGGTTTTTATAGGACTTTCACTGTATATGGTGTTTACAGACACGTTAAACGTTTTAAGTTACATTGTGTTTGGTGTTTCCGCCGTGCTACTTGCATATTCAATTTACGTTTTAGTGATTTATGCGCCTAAGATTAAAAGAGCAATCGTGCACGCTCTTAAACGGTTTAGGTTTACCGATAAACTTTTGCAAAGTTTAGGATATAGGAAATTAGTTGTAGCGATATTTTCCTTTATTTTTAACGTTCTTTACGCAGTAGTTCACGCAGTGTTTGCAATCTTGTCGCGTTCAGTTTGGCTGGGCGCATTAGCAACCTACTATATAGCGTTATCGTTTGTTCGTGGTTGGGCAGTTAACGTATGCGCAAGGGTTCACGGCAAAAGTGAGAGAGTATATAAAGAACGTCAGTTAAAGTTGTACCGTAACTGTGGCGCATTTATAGTTGTGTTAAACTTTGCGCTTATAGGTGCGCTTGTGCAAATGGTGGTTGAAAATAAAGGATTTTTATATGCAGGCTATTTAATATACTTGATGGCGGCGTATACCTTTTATAAGTTAATCTTTTCAGTTAAACATTTAGTTCAACTGCGAAAAACCCAAGATTTTTCTGTTCAAGCGATAAATAATATTGGACTTGCAAACTCTTTGGTTTCTATTTTAGCATTACAAACGGCAATGTTTGTGGCGTTCGGTTCGGGCGAAAACGTAAGGCTTTTTAACGCTTTAACGGGTGGTGAAGTCGGATCG
>JAZNFN010000070.1:0-8696 GCA_045576035.1 Christensenellaceae bacterium | reverse complement strand
TGCTGATTGCTTAAATATATTACCACTTTATTTGCTTTTTTTCAAGCATTTAGAGTTAAATGATTTAAAGTTGTTGAAAATTATTTTTATATTCGTTAAATTGTATATTAAATTATAATAAGGGTACAATTATAAAAAATCAATCAAGTAATTTAATTGTAACTAAAATTTAGCAAAATACATAAATTGATAATGGGAATTACTTGATACTTTGGAGACGATATGATAAAAAGAGGAGAACTATATTATGCCGATTTAAGTCCCGTTGTCGGCAGTGAGCAAGGTGGCGTTAGACCGATATTAATCGTGCAAAACGATACGGGAAACAAATACAGTCCCACAATTATTGCGGCGGCTGTAACTAGCCAAATCAACAAAGCGAAACTACCGACGCACATAGAACTTAACGCACACGAATACGGCTTAATAAAAGATTCCGTCATATTGCTTGAACAAATACGAACGCTTGATAAGCGTAGACTTAAAGAGCGAATAGGCGAACTTCCCCCGTCCACAATGAAAAAAGTAAACACTGCACTATTAATAAGTTTAGGCTTTGGCGACACGCTAAATAATAAATATTTGTCATAAAAACCCAACCACGGTGGCAAATTTTACCACCGTGGTTTTATTTAATATCGTTATAATAAAGTAATTACGTCGCTTTCACTTTTTCTTATTTTGTTTCTAACAGCAATATCAGAGTACCCTAGTGCACCTACTATATTTGAAACTTCGTCTTCTTTCAAATTAAGCACGTCTCTTAGTTTTTCTTGATTAATAAGACCTATAATGCAAGAGCTTACGCCCATACTTTGAGCGCCCAAAGTTATATACGCAGTAAGTTCGCCGATATCGTATTTAACAAAATGATTGCGTGAAAATCTTTGACTTACCGACTCTTTTAACGTTGCTTGTTGTTCGGTTAGAACAATAAAAGCCTTGGCTTTATCGGTAAAAGTATTATGTCCGCAATCTTGCAGTGATTTTGCAACGCCATTTACTTTATCAAGGTCGGTAACGACGTACATTTTCCACGGCTGACTATTGCACGCTGACGGAGCAAGCATAGCAAGTCTAGCAATATCTAAAACCGTTTGTTTTTCAATAGGTTTATCGTTAAAATTCCTACAAGACTGACGTGATAAAACAAGTTGCTTAAAACAATTTTCCATACAAACACCTACTTTTTTTATTAATGTTATTATACAAAAAAATTCAGTCGTTTGCAACACTTATACAGTCAAGCGTTAATTTCAAGCGCTTTTTCTTTTCTAAACCTTTCAACCGCTTGCAAATATTTTTCAGATAAACTTAAACTGTAACGTTGTTTTTCTTCATAATCAAGCGTTTGATAATATTCGTGGTCGGTAAGCCTACCGATAGCATCGGCGACTTCGCCCTCTTCTTCCAAAAGTTTTTTAACTTTTAAATAAAACTCTTCCTTTCCCACTTCTCTGCTCTTTATATTTTCGCTTACCCTTTCAGCATAATACTGTTTTACCTTTGAAGTAGAAATCCCTGCCCTTTCAGCACGTTCAAGATTTGCACTTAAATCTTTTTGATAATTTTGCCAAAATCCTGCTTTTAAGCGTTTTTTCGCTTCCCTACAATACTGTTTTAACGATTTGCCTTCGTTCATTATAAAACTCCTTAAATGTTTTCGACAACTATCGACAGATTTTGCATTTAAAAAAAGAAAATCTACCGCTTTATCTTCGGTAGATTCAATCTTTTAGCCTTTAATGCTTCTCTTTCTTGCTGCTTCGGACTTTTTCTTTTTCCTAACAGAAGGTTTTTCGTAATGTTCTTTCTTTCTCAAATCGCCAATTATACCGTCACGAGAACATTTTCTCTTAAAACGACGTAATGCGCTGTCGATATTTTCGTTTTCACCAACTCTTACGATAGACATTCACTTTCACCTTCCTTTGCCCTTTGGCAGTTCGTTTAAGCGTAAATAAGTATACCAACCGTGGCAAAATTTGTCAACGATTTTAATACTGTTTTTTAAATATTTATATATTGAACTAAAAATTTTAAACTAACGTTGCAGCCATAACTGCTTTAATGGTGTGCATTCTATTTTCGGCTTCATCAAACACGATTGAACGTTTGCTTTCAAAAACTTCGTCCGTAACTTCCATTGCATCAATACCAAACTTTTGGTTGATTTCTTTTCCAACGGTAGTATTTAGGTCGTGGAATGCTGGCAAGCAGTGCATAAATCTACATTGTTCACCTGCGTTATCCATAAGTTTTTTATTTACTTGATAAGGCATTAAATCACTTATCCTTTCACTCCAAACTTCATCGGGTTCGCCCATAGAAACCCAAACGTCAGTATAAATAACGTCTGCACCCTTAGTTGCAACCAACGGGTCAGAAATAAACTCTAAAACAGCACCCGTTTGCTTTGCAATTTCTTGGCACTTCTCTATAAGCTCTTTATTCGGGAAATATTTTTCGGGCGCACAAGCAACAAAGTGCATACCCATTTTTGCACAGCCAACCATAAGCGAATTGCCCATATTATATCTTGCATCACCCATATAAACAAACTTAATTCCTTTAAGTTTACCAAAGTGTTCTTTAATGGTTAAAAAGTCGGCTAAAATTTGAGTGGGGTGATATTCGTTGGTAAGTCCGTTCCAAACGGGAATCCCTGCGTATTTTGCCAAGTCTTCAACGATTTCTTGACCAAAACCACGATATTCAATGCCGTCGTACATTCTACCAAGCACACGGGCAGTATCCGCAATGCTTTCCTTTTTGCCTATCTGCGAACCTTTGGGGTCAAGATAGGTTGCGTGCATACCAAGGTCAAAAGCCGCAACTTCAAAACTACAACGTGTTCTTGTGCTTGTTTTTTCAAAAATAAGCGCAACATTCTTTCCTTCACAAATTTTGTGAGCAATACCTGCCTTTTTCTTTGCTTTTAGTTCCGATGCGAAATCTATCAAATACGATATTTCTTCGGGCGTAAAATCTAACAACTTTAAAAAGTTTCTACCTTTTAGATTCATAATCTCTCCTTACTCAGCGCTTACGCTTTTAATAACTTCAACTGCGTATTTAACGTCTTCAAACGGAATATTAAGTGCAGGCAATAATCTTACCTTATCCTTTGCCGTAAGGCATATAACTCCCTTCTCAATACACTTATTTACTACGTCCTTGGCATTTTTTACAGTCTTAATGCCTATCATAAGTCCAAGACCGCTAATGCTTTCAATACCCTTTGCACCGCACAAGTTGTCAAATATATATTTGCTCTTTTCTTTTACTTGCGCTAAAAGATTTTCATCTATCCTTTCAATAACGTTTATAGCACCCGAAGCACATACGGGATTACCGCCGTAAGTAGAGCCGTGGTCACCAAATCCAAGTACGTTTTCGGTTTTTTCGTTCATTAAGCACGCACCGATAGGCAATCCACCGCCTAATCCCTTTGCCGTTGTTACAACGTCGGGACTAACGCCATAGTTCATATATGCGTAAAGTTCACCCGTTCTGCCGTTACCCGTTTGAACTTCGTCAACCATAAAAAGTATATCGTTTTGCTTACAAATCTTTTCAACGCCCAAAATAAATTCTTTATCAAGTGCAATAACACCGCCTTCACCTTGAACGCATTCAACCAATATTCCACAAACTTTATTTTGTTCGACAAGTGATTTAACACTTTCAATATCGTTTGCGGTTGCGTGAACGAAACCGTTAGTTAAAGGTTTAAATTTTGAGTGAAAAACGTCTTGACCGGTTGCTGCAAGCGTAGTTAGCGTTCTGCCGTGAAAACTGTTTTTAAGCGTTATAATGGTATCGTATTCATCGCCCTTTTTGTCTTGCGCATACTTTCTTGCGACCTTTATTGCACATTCGTTTGCCTCTGCACCAGAGTTTGAAAAGAACACCTTTTTCATACCTGTCCTTTCACACAAAATTTGTGCAAGGCGTGCACACGGCTCAGTATAATATAGGTTTGAAACGTGCTGAACTTTATCAAGTTGACTTATAACGGCACTTTTCCATTCATCATCACTTATTCCAAACGCAGTAACGCCGATGCCTGAGCCCATATCTATATATTTTTTTCCGTCCGTATCAAACAAATACGAGCCTTTGCCGTAAGCAATTTCTACGGGAAAGCGTGCGTAAGTGTTTGCGACGTACTTTTTATCAGTTTCAATAATGCTTGACATATTAATCACCTACGACCATAGTACCCGCACCTTCGTCTGTTAAAATTTCCATAAGAATAGAGTGCGAAATCCTACCGTCCATAATAATAACGTTTTTAACACCGTGCCCGATAGCATCAATACAGCACTTTACCTTGGGTATCATACCGCCTTGAACAACTCCGTCAGCCATAAGCTTATTTGCTTGGCTAATAGTAACTTCGGGAATGAGTGTTGACGGGTCGTCTTTATCTTTAAGAAGTCCTGCAATGTCGGTCATCATAATAAGCCTTTCAGCTTTAAGCGCACCTGCAATGCGTGCTGCTGCCGTGTCGCCGTTAATGTTATAGGCATTGCCGTCTCCGTCGCAACCGATAGTAGAAATTACGGGAATATATCCTTTTTGTAAAAGGTCTTCAACGCATTCAATGTTTATTTTGGTAATATCGCCAACGTAGCCTAAACGCACGTCTTTCATTTTTGCTTGAATAAGACCGCCGTCCATACCCGATATACCCATTGCCTTGCCACCTTTCTTTTCAAGGAAGTTTACAAGCGATTTATTAACCTTACCTGCAAGCACCATTTGAACTATATCCACAGTTTCTTTATCGGTAACACGCAAGCCGTCAACAAACTCTGGCTTTTTACCTAATTTTGCCATAAGTTCGCTTATTTCTGGACCACCGCCGTGAACTAAAACGACCTTAACGCCTATAAGCCAAAGCAACACGATATCTTCCATAACCTGTTCTTTAAGTTGTTGGTTAATCATAGCGTTACCGCCGTATTTTACCACAACGATTTTGCCGTTATAGTTTTTGATATACGGAAGTGCTTGTGTTAAAACTTCCGCACGCTGTGCGTTTGAAAAATGTTTATCCATCGTATCTCCTTAAATTAAGTACGGTAATCGCCGTTTATCTTAACGTAATCGTAAGTTAAATCGCAACCCCAAGCCTTGCTTGAATAGTCGCCGTCGTTTAAGTCAACTGCAATGATTATTTCCTTTTCAAGCAAAATTTCCTTTGCTTTTTCTTCACTAAACTCAACGCCACTACCGTTTTTACAAACGGGTATTTCACCCTTTATAGACTTAAACGCAACGTCGATTTTGTTCACGTCAACTTTCGCACCGCTATAACCGATTGCGCAAAGCACACGCCCCCAATTTGCGTCCGCACCGAACATTGCTGCCTTAGTTAAGCTTGAACAAATAACGCTTTTAGCAACTGTCTTAGCAACGTCGAGAGTTTTAGCACCCGTAACTGAGCATTCCAAAAGTTTAGTTGCGCCCTCACCATCGCCTGCAATCATTCTGCAAAGTGCAACGTTGACCGAATTAAGTGCTTTCATAAACTCGTCAAAATCTTTTCCGTCCGAAATGATTTCATCATTGCCTGCAAGTCCGTTTGCAAGAACTACGACCATATCGTTAGTTGACGTGTCACCGTCAATACTTATCATATTGAACGTTTCTTGTATATCTGAACTCAATGCTTTTTGAAGCATATCTTTTGAAATTTTAACGTCGGTAGTAATAAACACGAGCATAGTAGCCATATTTGGATGAATCATACCGCTACCCTTAGCAATACCACCAATTTTACACGTTTTTCCGCCAACCGTAAATTCAACGGCAATTTCTTTTACTGCAACGTCGGTTGTCATAATTGCTTCGGCAGCGTCAAGTCCGCCGTTATTAGATAGTCCAGCACAAAGTGCGCTCATACCGTTTTTGATAGGTTCTACACTAAGCGGTTGACCTATAACACCCGTTGAAGCGACCACTACGTCGTCCTTATTAACGCCTGCATATTCACTGACAAGTTGGCTCATTTTTTCAGCGATTTCAATACCGTTTGCATTACAAGTGTTAGCGTTGCCACTGTTGCAGATAACTGCTTGGGCAATGCCGTTTTCTATGTGCTTTTTTGTAACAGTTAAAGGCGCACCTTTAACTAAGTTTGTTGTATAAACCGCAGCGGCAGTTGCGGGAACTTCACTCATAATAAGTGCCAAATCACGCTTGGTGCGGTTATGACGTATACCGCAGTGTATTCCGTTTGCCTTAAATCCTTTTGCGGCACAAACACCGCCGTTAATTATCTTCATAGTATCTCCTTATAACTCTAAACCCGTGGTTTCGTCTACGCCCAACAGTACGTTCATATTCTGTATTGCAGCACCCGACGCGCCTTTACCTAAATTATCAAAACGCGAAACCAAAATTATTCTATCTTCGTTACCGTGTACGGAAATTTCCATACCGTCTTTGTTTTTCATTGAATTTGCACTTAAAAATCCGTTTTCGTCACCGCCGTCAACAAACTTAACGACTTTACCGTTATATAAGTTTTTATAAACGTTTTTAATATCTTGAACCGTGCCGTTTATATCTTTTTTGAAAAGCGGAACGGTTACTTCCATACCCCTATCGTAATCAGAAACTATTGGACAAAACACGGGGGCATTGTTAAGATTGCAAAGCGTTTTCATTTCGGGTAAATGCTTATGCGTTTGGGTTAAGCCGTACTGACGGGGTGCGTCGAATAAAAGTGGTTTATCTTCACTTTCGTATTCGGCAATCATCTTTTTGCCACCGCCACTGTATCCCGTGATAGAAAAGCAAGTTAAATATACGTCTTTACTTATTATACCCGCATTAACAAGCGGATTGATAAGCGCTATAAACCCACTTGCGTGGCAACCTGGATTAGCAATTCTTTTAGAGTTTTTAATCTTTTCTCTAAGTCCATTTAGTTCTGGAAAGCCGTACGCCCAATCGGGATTAACCCTATGCGCAGTTGACGTATCAATGACCGCAGTCTTATCGTTATCAATAAGCGAAACTGCTTCGATTGCGGCAACGTCAGGCAAGCACAAAAACGCAACGTCCGCACTGTTTAATGCTTGCTTTCTTGCGTCGATATCTTTTCTTAACTCATCGGGAAGTGTGATTAGGGTTAAATCTTGCCTTTTAGACAATCTTTCAACAATTTTAAGACCGGTCGTTCCTGCACTTCCGTCGATAAACACCTTAAACATTTTATAATTTTCCTTTAACGTAAGCGATTTGCTGTTCAACTGATTTTGGCGAAGTTCCACCTAACGAAATACGCTTTTCAACGCAAGTTGTAAGGCTGATTTCACTATATAAGTCACTGTCAAACACGTCGCTATACGACTTGTATTCTTCTAAACTTAAATCTTCTAAAACCTTACCGCACTTTATACAGTCGCCAACGATAGAGCCAACAATTTTATAAGCCGACCTAAACGGCAAACCTTTTTTGACCATATAATCGGCAAGGTCGGTTGCATTGATAAACCCTTTTTGTGCAGCGATAAGCATATTTTCGGGTAAAACTTTCATTTCTTTTATCATAGGCGCAAACACGTCAAGACACATATTAACTGTATCTACCGAATCAAACACGCCTTCTTTATCTTCTTGCATATCTTTGTTGTAAGCAAGCGGTAAACCTTTAAGAGTAGTTAGTATCGCCATAAGGTTACCGTATACCCTACCCGTCTTACCACGAACAAGTTCAGCCATATCCGAATTCTTCTTTTGTGGCATAATGGACGAACCCGTAGTGAACGCATCGGAAAGTTCAACAAACTTAAACTCCCAACTTGTCCAAAGAATAATTTCTTCTGAAAAGCGGGATAAGTGCATCATTAAGATTGAGCAAGCGGAAGAAAATTCTACAACAAAATCCCTATCTGAAACGCCGTCAATAGAGTTAAGGGCAACTTCATTAAAGCCCAAAGCGTTTGCTTCCATAACCCTATCCGTATCGTAAGTAGTGCCTGCTAACGCACAACAGCCTATGGGCGAAACGTTAATGCGCTTAGTTAAGTCGGTAAACCTATCCACGTCACGCAAAAGCATCATCGCATACGCCATCAAGTGATGCCCAAAAGTTATAGGTTGAGCACGTTGTAAATGCGTATACCCCGGCATTATGGACGATTTGTGTTCTTCTGCCTTTAACAGTATTGAATTAATTAGTTCTTTTATCTTGCGAATAATATTATCCGCTTGGTCACGGAGATACATTCTTATATCAAGTGCAACTTGGTCGTTACGGCTTCTTGCAGTGTGAAGTTTTTTGCCCGTTTCGCCTATACGTTCGGTCAAAACTTGTTCAACAAACATATGAATATCTTCTGCGGTTTGGTCAATAGCAAGTTTTCCGCTTTCAAGGTCGGATAAAATACCGCCAAGCGCATCTATAATCGTTTGTGCGTCGGCATTAGAAATAATGTTTTTTGCACCAAGCATACTTGCGTGAGCCATACTGCCCAAAATATCTTGCTTATACATTCTGCTATCGAATTTAATCGATGAGTTAAAATCGTCTGCAATTTTATGTGTAACGCCGTCAGTGCGTCCTTGCCACATTTTAGCCATAAATTTCTCCGTTTATAAAAAATGAAATTGTCCTGCGCGGAAAAATCCGTGCAGGACGATAGGTACTTAATAACCCTTACTTGTTATCCTTATCA
>JAZNFN010000069.1:0-6002 GCA_045576035.1 Christensenellaceae bacterium | reverse complement strand
AATCCCTATTACTGACGCACTAATTGCCACGCCTTAATTTATAGTTCTCTTTTTGTCTTTACTTAAAATATTGCTTTTTCGATTACTCCGCCACCGATACACTTATCGCCGTCATAAAATACTGCGAATTGCCCTTCGGTTATGGCACGCTGTTTTTCTTTAAACTCTACTTCGATATAATCGCTTTTAATATGAACAGTGCATTGTTGCTCTGGTTGACGGTAACGGAATTTACCCGTACACTCAAAATCGTTTTGCTTTGGCTGTGCCGGTATCCAGTTGCAAGACTTCATAATCAAGCCTTTACTGTAAAGTCTATCTTCCGCACCGTGCGCAACGTATAAAATATTATTCTTTAAATCTTTTTCGATAACAAACCAACGGCTTCCGTCATCGCCCTTTTGACCACCTATGCCTAAGCCCTTTCTTTGACCTATCGTATAATACATAAGTCCTAAATGTTCGCCAAGAACTTTGCCGTCGTAAGTCATCATTTTGCCCTTTTTGTTGGGTATATAGTTTTGCAAGAAGTTTCTAAAATTTCTTTCGCCTATAAAACAAATGCCCGTACTGTCTTTCTTTTTTGCTGTCGCTAAGCCGTTTTGTTCGGCAATTTTTCGCACTTCTACTTTGTCAAGTTTGCCAAGCGGAAAAAGCACTTTATCAAGTTGGTCTTGGGAAAGTTGATTCAAAAAATACGTTTGGTCTTTTGACTGGTCCTTTGCTTTCAAAAGGTAGTGCGTGTCCCCGTCGTGTAAAATATCGCAGTAGTGCCCTGTTGCTATATAGTCCGCACCAAGCCTAAATGCCGCCGCCTTGAAGTCCTTAAACTTTATTTCACGATTGCACAAAACGTCAGGGTTGGGCGTTCTACCCGCATTGTATTCACTAAGAAAGTATGAAAAAACCCTATCCATATACTCTTTTGCAAAGTTTACTGAATAGTAAGGTATATTTAAGGCGTTTGCTACACGACGCACGTCAGTAAAATCTTCTTCACCCGTACACGCTCCACATTCGTCCTTTTCTTCCCAGTTGTTCATATATAGCCCGATTACGTTATAGCCTTGCTCTTTTAATAATAGCGCAGCTACCGAACTGTCTACACCGCCACTCATTCCGACGACTACCGTCTTTTTCATTTATGTTCTCCTTACTGCTAAATAATACCATAAACTTTAAAAAATATCAATGAATTGCGTTTACTTTGCAAAATTTTAAGCACAACTATAATAATTTAATTTAAAACCGACTATTTTTATTGCTTTGCCGTCGGGTTTATGATAAAATAATATGCAAGTATGATTTTGCATACAATATACTATATCTTTTTTTCTTAGGAGGACTTTATGCCATCAGACGGCTCTGTTCCGTTGTCGACGTTATTATCCCCTGCCCCGTTTCCCGTGGGACTTTTAATTGCTATCATTGTTTTGGTAATAATGTCAGGTTTCTTTTCATCAACTGAAACCGCTTACTCTTGTGCTAATCGCATTAAATTACGTTCGCTTGTTTCAAGCGGTAACAAAAAAGCCAAAAAAGTGCTTGAACTTGCAGAAGATAAGTACGATAAACTTATTTCTACTATTCTAATAGGTAACAATATCGTAAACCTTACCGCTTCTACACTTGCCACTCTTTTCTTTGCTCAACTTATTGCCGACGGTAATACTTCTGCGTTAATTTCTACAATTGTTATCACCGTTGCCGTGCTTATTTTTGGCGAAATCACGCCTAAGTTCGTTGCAAAAGTTTACCCCGAAAAGTTGGCAATGGCTTATTATCCTATCATAAAGCTATTTTATTACGTTTTTTACGTTCTAAACGTTATATTTAGCGGTTGGAAATGGCTGTTATCTAAAATTTTCCGCTTCAAAAACGATGACGTGGTTACCGAAGACGAAATTATGACCATCGTTGAAGAAGCCGAAGAAGACGGTACGCTTAACACCGAAGAAACTAAACTTATCCGTTCAGTAATCGAATTTGACGATTTGGAAGTGGGCGATATTCTTGTTCCCCGTGTAAACGTCGTTGCAATAGACATTGCTTCAACTATGGACGAAATAAGAAAGGTCTTCGACCGTGAAGGTTATTCCCGTATCCCCGTTTATAAGGATAGTATTGATACAATTATAGGCACTATTCACGAAAAGGATTTCTTTAACGCTTACCTAAAAGGCAAAAAGGGTATTGACGGTATTATGCAAAACGCATTCTATACCACTGAACACGCAAAAATATCCGACCTTTTACGTCAGCTTCAAAAGAAAAAAGTACATATCGCCGTCGTCTTAGACGAATATGGTGGAACGCTTGGTCTTGTTACGCTTGAAGACATCTTAGAAGAACTTGTCGGTGAAATTTACGACGAACACGACGAAGTTATAAATTACTTTAAAATTGTTGACGATAACACGTTTATCGTTGACGGTAATGCTCCCGTTAAAGATGCGTTTACGACGTTTAACCTTGCAGGCGAAGAAGACAATTTTGATGCTAACACTGTTAGCGGTTGGGTTATTGAAAAACTTGGCGAAATTCCTCGTGCCGGATTCAAATTTGAACACAAAAATCTTGCGGTTGAAATTTTAAAGTCTACCGTTAAGCGTGTACTTCAAATTAAGGTAACGGTTACTGAAATTACCGACGAAGACACTGAAAAAGACGAATAAATGTTATTTACACTGCCACTTGAATTGATTTTAAGTGGCAGTTATGCACCCGTAGTCTAACTGGATAAAACAGTGCCCTCCGACGGCACCATTGTAGGTTCAAATCCTATCGGGTGTACCACAAAGCGACAAGTTTTTTCTAAACTTGTCGCTTTTAATTTAAGCCCAAAGGCTTTATATGTAATCACTATTTAGCAATGTATGTCCTTGCCATAGAGGTATGGAATTTTCGGCTTTTATATCTATAAGAAATTCTAATATTACAAAGCCTGAATTTGTTTAATTATTTTTTTAATTCGTGCTATAATGTATGCGGTAATTAAGTTTACCGCATTTTCTTTTTAAGGAGATTATTATGAGTCGTTTATTCGGTACGGTATCACGCGGTGTGCGTGCACCAATTATTAAAAACGGAGACGATATAGTTAAAATCGTAACCGATAGTGTTTTAGAAGCATCAAAAGTTGAAGGCGTTGCTTTCCACGATAAAGACGTTGTTGCTATGACAGAAGCAATCGTAGCAAGGGCGCAAGGCAACTACGCTTCAATCGACGATATCGCTAATGACGTTAAGGCTAAACTTGGCGGTCAAACTATCGGGGTTATCTTCCCTATCCTTTCACGCAACCGTTTTTCAGTATGCCTTAAAGGTATTGCAAGGGGCGCTAAAAAAGTAGTGCTTATGTTATCTTACCCATCGGATGAAGTAGGCAATCACTTAGTTAGCCTTGATGCGCTTGACGAAATGGGCGTTAATCCATATACCGACGTTTTGACAGAACAAAAATACCGTGAACTTTTCGGATATAAAAAGCACACCTTTACGGGCGTTGATTACGTTGAATATTACAGAACGCTTATCGAAGAACAAGGCGCTGAATGCGAAATTATTTTTGCTAACAACGCTAAGAGCATTCTTCCCTACGCTAAAAACGTGCTTTGTTGCGATATTCACACAAGAGCACGCACCAAGCGTGTACTTAAAGCAGGCGGTGCAAACGTCGTTATCGGTCTTGACGACGTGTTAAGTTCGTCAGTAAACGGAAGCGGTTATAATGAAAGTTACGGTCTTTTAGGCTCAAACAAGTCTACCGAAAACTCAATAAAGCTTTTCCCACGCAACTGCCAACCTATCGTTGACGCTATACAACAAAAGTTGTTTGAAGCAACGGGCAAAAAAGTTGAAGTTATGGTTTACGGCGACGGCGCATTCAAAGACCCCGTTGGTAAAATTTGGGAACTTGCAGACCCTGTTGTTTCCCCTGCTTACACCGCTGGACTTGAAGGCACGCCCAATGAACTTAAACTTAAATACCTTGCCGACAATGATTTTAAGGACCTTAAAGGTGAAGAACTTAAAAACGCTATCAAGAATGAAATTGCTAAAAAAGATTCAACCACCGTTGGTCAAATGGGTACTACCCCACGTCGCTTAACCGACCTTATCGGTTCGCTTTGCGACCTAACTTCTGGTTCTGGCGACAAAGGTACGCCTATCATTTGGATTCAAGGCTACTTTGATAACTACACTACCGAATATTAATTTTTAATATGCAAAAAGGACTTATCAATCCGATAAGTCCTTTTTTTATTTGTTTTTATTATTATTTACCAAGTTTCATACCAAACAAGGTAAGAACTGCGTTGATAAGGAAAATAACGCCTGCGATAATGCAGATGATATCCATAAGCGCCCACTTAGAAATAACAAGCAATACACCGATAACAATAGTTACAATTGAAGGAAGCATTGCCATAATACCTTTCTTATAAATTTTAGCAAGTTCTAAAACACCTTTTATGATGAGTAAAACCCCGAAAACTAAAAGAACGATATCAGCAATAAGCCAACCACAAACTATAATTACTACGCCTATGCCTATCTCAACTAAGCCTTGAATAAGTTCTCCGTTAAGAACGTCCATTACACCAAGGACGATTAAGAGTACGCCGACTGCGGTCATTAAAATACCAAGTGAACCGCCCTGCAATATTACAAGCAACAAGCCTATAATTGCGTAAACAGCGCAAGTTACGATGTTTTTAGCTGATAAATTCAACTGTGCCTTCTTCTTTGCCATAATTTAGCCTCCTAAAATAATTATTGTATATATTATATATTATATTTTACTTTTTTGTCAACACCCGTCAAAAAAGTTTTTAAATAAATATATTCAAAATCTTTTCTTAATATGTTTAGATAACAAAAACGGCAGCTCTATTGCCACCGTTTTTTTATAATCGTTTTATTATTTGTTAAGGTTTGCTTTTAACTTAGCAAGTTCGTCGTAAAGTTCGCTAGGAACTCTGGTGAGTTCACCATAGAAGCTTTCGATACCTTCTGCTTCGCTCTTCCAATTTTCAACGTCTATGGTAAGAAGTTCTTTAATGGTATCAAGCGTAACGTCTTCTAAACCGTCGATATTGATGTCTTCTGCCTTAGGAACGTAACCGATAGGAGTTTCAACAGCGTCAACCTTGTCTTCACAGCGGTCGATAATCCAATCAAGAACACGCATATTATCGCCAAATCCCGGCCAAATGAAGTTGCCGTTGTCATCAGTTCTAAACCAGTTTACGTTGAAAATTTTGGGTTTGTTTGCAATCTTAGTACCCATTTCAATCCAGTGTTTGAAGTAGTCACCCATATTGTATCCAACGAACGGACGCATAGCCATCGGGTCACGACGTACAACGCCAACAGCACCGGTAGCGGCAGCGGTCGTTTCAGAAGCCATAATTGAACCTACGAATACGCCGTTGTTCCAATCTTTTGATTGATATACTAGCGGAGCGGTCTTAGCACGTCTACCACCGAATACGATTGCTGATAGTGGAACACCGTTGGGTGCTTCAAATTGGTCAGAAATGCAAGGACAGTTGATAGCAGGTGCGGTGAAACGGCTGTTGGGGTGTGCACCCTTGATAGCCTTTCCGTCAGCATCTTTCATATCGCCGTTCCAAGGATTGCCCTTCCAGTCGATAGCGTTCTTTGGAGGATTCTTGTCAAGTCCTTCCCACCAAATAGTGTTATCGTCAAGATTTTGAACAACGTTTGTAAAGATTGTATTTTTCATTGTAGAAAGTAATGCGTTAGGGTTAGACTTCATATTAGTTCCAGGTGCAACGCCAAAGAAGCCGTTTTCTGGGTTTACTGCCCAAAGTCTTCCGTCAGCGCCAACTCTAATCCAAGCGATATCGTCGCCTACACATTCAATAGAATAGCCCTTTTCAAGATAAGCCTTGGGGGGAATAAGCATTGCAAGGTTGGTTTTACCGCAAGCAGAGGGGAACGCAGCAGCGATATATTTCTTTTCGCCCTTGGGA
>JAZNFN010000068.1:0-4411 GCA_045576035.1 Christensenellaceae bacterium | reverse complement strand
ACAACTTTTCTTTCCAATCAAAGTATATAATTCCCGTAATTAAAGCGTCAAAGGGAACAATAAAAAAAATAATCTATCCATATAACGATAAAGCAAAACTTATATCTGAAAAAGAACTTTCTAATGAAAAAGAACTATATCAATATTTGCTTTCCAACAAAAATAATTTAATCAAAAGAAGTCGTGAAAAAACAACAAAAGAAGATTGGTATGCATTTGGTAGAAGCCAAGCTTTAAGTGATACATATAAAAACAAACTCGCACTTAACAATTTGGTGCGAACAGCAAAGGATTTAAAGATAATATTTGCTCCGCAAGGAACGGGCATTTATAGTGGTTTGTATATTACAAGCAAGACTATTCATTATAAACAAATTAAAGATGCGTTAAATAGCCAAGAATTCATTTCATATATAGCGTTGTTAGGGAAATATAAAAGTGGTGGCTACTACACTTTTTCATCAAAAGATATTAAAGCGTATTTAGATTTTAAATTTTCGCATAACGGAGGTGTTTTTTATGGCTTCAAACAATAAGTTTTTAAGAGTATTGAGAGATTCTTTTAAAGTGTACTTACAAACAGACGCAAGAAGCAATAAAAAATTAAAAATCTTGCATGGTTCTATTGCAAAAGATTTATCACAACTCCTTGGAAAAAAATATCAGATTAAATCCTTAGGTTTCGGAATAGGTAAAGAAGCAAAAATTAGTGGTCGATATATGGACAAAACCGCTGATATATCGATTTTTAAAAATGAAAAAGCCCTTGCTTGCGTTGCTGTTAAATATATTATGAGTAACTATTCTCAAAATTCTAACAACTACTTTGAAGGAATGCTTGGTGAGACTGCAAATTTAAGAACTAATAATAAGGCATATTTCCAAATTGTTATTTTGCCCAAGCGCGTTCCCTACTTTAAAAAAGACGGCTCCATATCAAAAATTGAGACAATTACCGCGCACAATATAGAGAAATATTTTAAATTGTCTCAGGACGATGTCAATGTATATATGCATACACCCACAAAAACATTGTTTTATTTAATAGATACTCCACAAATATCTTTAACATCAGTAAAAAACAAAATCGACTATGTTGATTATTTGCTAGGCATAAAAGATTTTAAAGTATCGTTATGTAATGATAAGTACAACTTTAAAGAATCAGTTATATATAATGATTATGAAAATTTTATAAACAAAGTCATAAATTATGTTAAGTTCTTAGACTAAAAATATTTATTCTATGCTGCATTGATTATATTATTTGTATCTATAAAACGCACCGCTAAACAATCTTAGCGGTGCGTTTGGTTTTAATAATATACCGTTACGTCATTAACTTTTTGCATATCGCCATCTGCGATAAAGAGCGTATCTCCTGCGCTTTCTTTGCCGTTAAACACAATTTTTTTATCGCCCGTGTTCTTACAACTTACGGTAAACTTTTTACCTAAGTAAGTAAAGTCAATTTTACTGCCGTCAAATTCTTTGGGTAAGCGTGGTTTTAAGGTAAGTCCGTCATAACCGTAATTTACACCGAAGAAGAAGTTATACACAGTTCTTAAAACGTACGAAACCGTACCCGACAAGAATTGGAAGCCTGCCCTATGTGAACCACTGTAACTATTTACTATTGCATAAGGTGGCGCAAACGTCTTTTCTACGGGAACGAAATCTTCTTCAATGGGAAGAATGTGCTTTGTTGCCTTATACGCAAGGTCGGGGCGGTTTGCCGCACAACACGCACGAACGTAAAAACTCTGTGCGTGGTTATACGTTGCTGGGTTAGGCTGAGTGCCGTTACCTTTTCTACCCGCCTTATCAATCTTAACGGGGAAACCTTTACTGTTGGTGTAATATCCTGTCTTGCAATAACTTTGCTTTTCGATATTTTCAATAACGCTGTCTGCCATTTCCTTATCGGTAACTTCCCCTATAATCGCCCAAGCGTTGCTAACTAAATACAGCCTTTCTTCACCGTCAGGGTCGTTATCTGATAGTAACCACTTGCCGTTATCGTTGAAATATCCGTTAAAGAATCCGTTTTTGTTAAAGGCAAAATCTTTCATTGCCGTTATGAAATTTTGTCTTTCATTTAAGTACTTATCGGCAAGCGCAAGATACTTTTTCTCAAGCATTCCTTTACCGCATAGATATGTAAACATATTAGCAAGATTTTTAAGGTTAAGAACGTTTTGCGCAGTAACCGTAACAGTTTCGCCACGCCCGTCCGTGCCTATTTTATCCATAGGGTCCCACCAATCGCCATACCACGCTTTTGTTAATCCGTGTTCGCCGATATTTTCTTTGTCAAGATAATAGTCTACCGTTTTGATAATATGTTCTAAAACCGTGCTCTTTTCATCGCTATCTAACCACCAAACCTTTTCGTCTAAAAGAGCAAAGTCCCTAGTAAACGCAAAGTATTCGTGAATTAGTTCTAAAAAGAATGCACCACCGTCCGAATAATAACGCATATCGTGCGGTGCTTGCCTTGAAATTGTGCTTACTTGCCTTGGCATCCAACCGTCTGACCTTTGGTGTTCAAAAAGTTCAATAATAACCGCCCTTGTCCAAACAGGGTCAAGAGGAAGCATTCCCATAAAGTCTTGACTTGCGTCTCGTGTCCCACGCATAGAGGACGGCCAACCACGGTCAAGCGAACACACCCAATACATTTGCAAGGGTGCAAAAGTGTTTATAAAATTATCATATAGCGCATTGTTTGTCGTAAGCGTACGCTTAGAGAATAAATGGTCATAAAACGCCTGAGTATCTTTAACACTCATTAAATATTTTTCATCATCAAAGTAAACACGCTCAAACTCATTTTCCGCTTGGTCGTACGTTATAGTACTTTGAACGGTCATAACCTGTGTAAAGGTCTTTTGTTCCCCCGCTTTAAGATTTACGTTATACTTAACCGCAAAAACCGACTGAACACCGCCTAGCCCCGACGCACTACCAACGTCTTTCATTTTATAAGTAAGCTCAGTATTTTTAAGAACTGAATCGGGTGCAAAAAAGTTGCCCGAGCCACAAAACGATACCATATCGCAAGTAAACTGCGCATCTTCATCGTAATCGACGTTAAACGTTACCGAACGCTTGTTTTCTTCAATCATATCGGGGTCGTTCATTTGACCTGCAAAGGTCATAACGTTGCCGTTTAACAATGGCTTAACCGAAAAATACCATTCGGGCAAATCCCACGCAACCATTTGCGGTTTATTAACGTACGGAAATACCGCAGGGCTTACCGAAAGATTAAGCGCATTGTCGCTGATATTTACGATTTTTGTTTTCATACAAACGGTAGCCTTATCGCTTGGAACAAAAATTTCAGTTATAACTTTAACGTTGGGATATTCAAGCGTATACGTTGCCGTAGTGGGATTCCAATCGACCGTAAACTTAGGCTTTTGCCCTAAGTGATTATAAATAGGCGAATTAAAGTTTGAAAAGGGCAGTCCGTCGTTTACGTCGTCAGACTGAATATATACTTGCCACTTACTTTGATTTTCGCCCATTTCCCTTTTAGAAACAAGTATACCCGACGGCGGTTGATATTGAATTTTTACAGGTCCGTTTTGGTCAACATACAAAAGAATCTTTCTATTTTGATAAACATAGTACCACGGCGCAACAAGTTTATCACCATCAGTTACGGTATAGCCTGCTTTTTGGCTTAAATTATAATTACCGTATTTGTTTTTTGATTGCATACTTGGATATAACATTTGTTTCTCCTTAAATAAAAAAGTTTTACTAGAAAACTTTTAGAACATAGCATTGATATGCTAACTATATTTATAGTAATTCTATCACATTCAACAACAAATATCAATTAATTTTATAAACAGTTTTATTAATATTATTAACACACTTTTATTTCTACAAGCTATTTAAAGCATAAACGCCACGGTAAACCGTAGCGTTTCGATTATTTATGCTGTAAAATAAAGTTTAATTTATACTCTTTAAATTTTGCTTATAAACTGAAAGAATAAGTTTAATAACTTTTGACGCTTCCTTTCCGTCTATCCAGAACTTTTCTCCATTTTTTACCGTGTCGTAAAACTCTTTAATAAGCCCAGTATGTCCACTTCCGTAACAGCATTTTCCGTATACTTTCTTATCCTTTTCAAAGTCGTATTCTTTATCACCGACAATTACCTTTTGCTTATAGACTAAAACCTGCTTATCATCTACCATAAGGCTTATTGAAACGGGGAAATCAGTAGTTGAAGCGTTAGTTGCAAAAAAGGTAAAGTTTGAATTCCCACTTGCTATTATGCTTGCCGTGTCTTCAACTTCTATCACACCTTTTAGACTGTGGTTTGTTATGGTTGAAGATATTCTATCTGGCTCGCCTGTAAACCATATAAGTAGGTCTAACGTGTGTAAT
>JAZNFN010000067.1:0-4075 GCA_045576035.1 Christensenellaceae bacterium | reverse complement strand
ATTTAGCATACGGAAGCTGTTTTTAGTAACAAGCGTCCTACCGTCTTCACCCATACCGCCAACTGCTTCGGTTATCCACATAGGGTCGCCACCGAAAAGTTCGTTATATTCAGGCGTTCTTAAATGACGTGCAATGCGAAGTTTTATAACAAAGTCGTCCATTAATTCTTGTGCTTGTTGTTCGGTCAACGTGCCGTCTTTTATATCACGTTCAATATAGATGTCAAAGAACGTGCTAACTCTACCGAGCGACATCGCCGCACCGTTTTGTTCTTTTATTGCACCAAGGTAAGCAAAGTAAGTCCATTGTATTGCTTCTTTGGCGTTCTTTGCCGGCGCTGAAATATCGTATCCGTAAGATAGCGCCATTTCTTTTAAGTATCCTAAAAAGGCTATTTGCTGATAAAGTTCTTCATCAAGACGGATTGAGTCAACGTCAAAGTTGCTGTTTGATAGGCTTTCCTTATCTTTTTGTTTTTGTTCAATGAGTTTATCTACACCGTATAGAGCAACACGGCGATAATCGCCTATAATTCTGCCCCTACCGTACGCATCGGGTAGCCCCGTGATAACGTGGCACTTTCTTGCAAGGCGCATTTCTTCGGTGTAAGCACGGAACACGCCGTCGTTATGCGTGGTGCGGAAGCGGAATTCTTCTTTGACCTTTTCGCTTAGAGTATAGCCGTACGCTTCGCATGCTTGCTTTACCATACGCATACCGCCAAAGGGGTTTACGCCACGCCTTAGTGGTTTATTCGTTTGCATACCCACGATAAGTTCATTGTCCTTATCAATGTAACCTGGGGCATAACTTGTAAGCGAAGAAACGGTGGTCGTATCAACGTCAAGCACGCCACCGAACTGACGTTCAAGTGCAAAAAGGGTATTGACCTTTTTCATAAGATTATTAGTGCGTTCAGTAGCACGGGATAAAAACTTAGCGTCGCCCGTGTATGCGTTATAGTTTGTTTGAATAAAATCACGCACGTTAATTTCGTTTTGCCAATTGCCTAAAATGAAACCTTTCCAATTTTCGTGTTGCATAACGTTCCTCCTTTGAAGATTGCCTATGAAAAAAGGCAATCCAATTTCCTTAAAAAATCGAATTGCCCAGACGGTCGGCTTTAATTCTTACATTCCCTTGCGGTTGCCCGCTTTATTCCGTCAGTTATGTAAGTACCTTTATTATACATCAACGTTTTGAACTTTGTCAAGCCAAAACTTGAAAAATAAAACTATATTTTGTCCGTGCTACCGAACCCGCCCGTGCGAACTCTATCACAGTCGTCGTCAACGGTTATGCCGTATTCGACAAAAATCCCTTGCGCAAACGCCTTGCCCTTTTCAACGGTAAGGCTATCCGTTCCGCAGTTGGTCATCTTTATAAAGATATGCCCTTCGTTATCGGCGTTAAAGTAATCGCTGTCGATAATCCCCACAGTATTATTTAAGGAAAGGCGATACTTAAACCCAAGACTTGAACGTGGATAAATCTTTAAAACCCAACCTTCGTCAATCTTAACCCTAACGCCCGTGGCGATTTTAACCGTTTCGCCAGCGTTAAGCGTAAACGTTTTAGGACTAAAAAAGTCGTACCCAGCGCTACCTGACGTGGCACGCTTAGGCAATAAAACAGAGTCGAATTCTTCTTTACTAGCGCTTTTTAAATATTCGGTCTCGCTAACCTTAAAAAACTGTGCAATCTTTTTCATAGTTTTATTATAACAAATTTTTTATAAAAAATCAAGTTTAAGCGTTAAATCTTTTTTCGTGCAACGTTTTTACACGCTTATTGTAGATAACGGTGTATATAACCATAAATATAAACAGCACCGCAAGATAGAACGGAAAAACGTTTGTGCCGACAAACTGCGCCATAAATCCAAACACGGGTGGCATTAATACTATGCCCAAATTACAGCACGCCATCTGCGTCCCTATAACCGATTGTGAAATTTCTTTGCCGAAGTTTATAGGCGTTAAGTACGTAAGGTTGGGGAAAGTCGGTCCGTTGCCAAACCCTATCATAAACAGCGCCACACCCTTAACCGTTGCCGGTACGGGTGCAATAAGTACGGCTATTGCCACGCCAACGATAGTGTAGCCTATGTTATTTATGGTCTTTGGGTGTAACTTGTTTGACACCACGCCCGAAGTAAACCTACCGGCAGTCATACCTATATAATAAAAGGTAAGGAATTTTGCCGCTTCGGCTTCCAACATATTTTCAGAAGAAACAAGGAACGTGCAACCCCAAATACCGCAAGTAAATTCAAGCGCCACCGAAGTAAAGAACACAACCCACGCCGCACGCACGGCAGGCATTTTTGCAAGTTCAAGTAGTGATAGCGTTTTAGGTTTAAAATCTTGCTCAGCATCCTTTTTGCCGATTTTTTTCCATACGGGTATAGAAAGTGTTGCTATTACGGCAATGGCTAGCATTATAAAAAACACCGTGCGATAGCCTAAGCGCCAATCGTTGTTTATGGACAGCGCAAACGACATAATCGCAGGGGAGAGCGCAACGCCTAAACCATAAAAGCAGTGCGAAAAGTTCATTATAGTCGAATTATAGTGGGTGGCGACAAAGTTATTAAGTGCAGAGTCAATTGCCCCAGCGCCTGCGCCAAGCGGAATTGCTAAAAGTGTCATCCACCAAATTGATGGAGAAAGCGCAAACCCCAAGAGCGTAAAGCAAGAAACAAGCGTGCTAACAGCAGTAACCGTTCCCGTTCCAAACTTGTTTATAAGCCTTGCTGAAAACAAACTTGCAACCGTTGTTCCCAAAGAGATTAGAATGGTTAAAATGTTTGCAGTGCTTACCCCGATGTTAAATTCAACGTAAATAACAGGCCAAGCCGACCCTAAGAGAGAATCGGGCAGACCTAAGCCTATAAAAAGTATTGCTATAATTATAAAAAGAAAAGTTAGCATAATTCACCTAAAAGACAAGTAAAAGCGCAAGCGTGGATGCCGTAAGCGTAGGAATAGCAATTAAAGCGCCGTAAGTCACAAACTTAACAAATGGCATTTTAATACCGTATTTTGCCAAAATCTTGCTCCACATAATACCTGCAAGCGCCCCGACGGGCGTTATAAAAGCGCCTACGTTTGAGCCTATTATCGCACCGTAAACGGCGGGTAAGCTTGTGTTTGATATAATTTTTTCAAACAACACGCTCATAGGAATATTGTTTAAAAGGTTTGCACTAATTGCCGACAAAAACCCAAACGAAACACCGTCAGTCGCCTTTCCACCAACAAGTGCTGTTTTAAGTAGGTCGGTTACACCGTTATTTTTTAACGCAAGCACGATAATAAACATTGACAAAACGAACGGTATCAGTTCGTACGGCTCTTTTTTGATTGAGTGAAAAACAGGACGCACCGTGTGCATTGTAAGTTCATCGTAAAATAGGTCGAACACGGTCAGCGACAAAGCAAGTATAAGACATATTAGCCACATTTCAACGTGCAAAAGGTCGGAAAAAGCAAGCATTAGTATACAAACTAAAAGGTGCACTATTGCGACAGTCATAGGGAACTTATGTACGGTTACGCTGTTAAGTTTGGGCGTTTCTAATTGCGTTTGGTGGCAAACGGGCGAAGATAACTGCTTTCTAAATAATAGTAAAAGCATTATTAAACTTACTATTCCACCTAAAAGTGCAGGCAAAAACATAACCGAAAAATAACTTAAAAAGTTAATCCCTGCCGATTGAGCAAGATAAACGTTGGTGGGATTGCCAACAATTAACATCATACTCCAAGTGTTAGCCGCTATAAATTCCCCGAATAAATAGGGAAGCGGTGAAATTTTTGCTTTCTTTGCAAATATGCAAATGGGTGGGGTAAAAGTTAAAATTATTACGTCGTTTGACGTAAATACCGTAAGAACGGAAACAACGGCGTATAATATTAAAAACAGTTTAAGTTGTCCGCCCTTACTTTTTAAGAACACTTTATCTGCAACTAAATCAAAAAATCCCGCATCGCCAAGATAGACGGATAAAAGCGTCATTGATAAAAACAGCGTGAGTATTTTTAAGGGATTGACCGAAGTGTCTGCGGTTAT
>JAZNFN010000066.1:0-3210 GCA_045576035.1 Christensenellaceae bacterium | reverse complement strand
ACGTTCTCCGCCCCGATTTGACTTGCACGAACTTTGCTAAATTCAAAAATTTCTCTAATAATAGAACGCTTACTACCAAGTGCGTAAGCTTTTTGGTTTATACTCATATAAACACCTATATTCCCAATAATTTTAATGCGTTTTTATAAAATATTTTATCTTCCGTTTCTTTGTCAAGATTGTATGACTTTAAAATAGCAACGTCATCTTTAATATCACGCCACGGACAATCAGTTGCAAAAAGAACTTTATCCGCACCGTGCTTGTAAATAATCGCCTTAAATAAACTTTCACTTATTTCATGAAAGGTAAACGCCGTGTCAAAATATACGTTTTTACCTGCAAGTTTATCAAGCACTTCTTCCCACATTAAGTGCGAACCGTAATGTGCTAAAACAAACTTATCGTGCCCCACTTCTTCAATTACTTTAAGAACTCTATCAGGTGCACATTTAATAGGCTCACCCTTAAATCCGTCGTCAACACCGCTATGCGTAACCACGATTAAATCGTATTTTTTTGCACATTTAAGAATTTCAATATATCCTTTATCATCAATATAAGTGTTTTGATAGTCGGGATGAATTTTTACGCCTTTAATGCCAAAACTTTTTATAAGCGCCATCTTGCCGTCAATGTCTTCACATTGTGGGTGCATACCAGCGAAGGAAATCAATCTTTTGTCAGCATCGTTAAAGCGTTCATTAACCGTACAAGCAAAACGCAAAACACTATCAAACTGTGAAGCTTTTGTAAGCACGGGTAACGTAACGCAAATATCTGAATTAGCACGAGCCATAGCATCCAACATACCTTGCACCGTTCCATCAGTATTGGGTTTTGTCCCCGAATTACTTTGCAAGGCGCTTATTGTTGACTGAGCAATCTTGTCTGGAAAAACGTGTGTGTGAAAATCTATAATCATAGCGAAGCAATATCCGAAGAAGACAACATTTTAACGTTTTGTTTATCAAAAACACTTTCTGCTTTTTTAATATCCGAAGTTTTGAGAACTACCGAAGCTTCATCGCCGTCAATAGAAAGACCGTACATGTATTCTACGTTGATATCTTCGTCAGAAAGAATTTTCAATAATCCTTGCAAACTGCCTGCTTGGTGCGTAATTTTAAGAACTATTACGTCGGTAAGCATTGTAGAAAATCCGTCTTCTGCAAGTTTTTCTTTGCCAAGTTCGGGGTTATTAACAATTAGTCTTAAAAGCCCGTATTCAGTGGTGTCTGCAAGACTTAAAGAAAGAATATTCACCTTGTTTGATTTAAGCACGTTAAGAACTTCACCTAAACGGCCTTGTCTGTTTTCAATAAAAACTGAAAGTTGTTTTGCTACCATAATTTTAATCTCCTTATCAATATAATTTACGTTTATCAATAACGTGTACTGCTTTACCTTCACTTCTCACAAGTGTTTGAGGTTCAACAATTTTAACCTTAGGATTAAGTCCCAATGCTTGTGAAAGAACGTGTGAAATCTTCTTAGTCAATGCCTCTATTCCTCTAATTTCGTCAGTGAAGTAATTAGGATTAACTTCAACTTGAATTTCTAGCGTGTCAAGATTATTTACTCTATCAACAATAATCATATAGTGTGGTGAAACTTCTTCAACTTCAACGAGCGCCGCCTCAACTTGACTTGGGAAAACGTTTACGCCACGAATAATAAGCATATCGTCAACTCTGCCCTTAAATCTACTAATTCTTGCACTTGTTCTACCACATTCACAAGTTGAATAGTCGATACTAGTTAAATCCTTTGTACGATAGCGTAGCAACGGCAAACCTTCTTTTGTGAGCGTCGTAAATACTAACTCACCCGTTTCACCTGTCTTTTGCGGTGTAAGAGTTGCAGAATTGAGTATTTCGGGATAGAAGTGGTCTTCACAAACGTGTAGTCCTTTATGGAAATTACAGTCGCAAGCAACACCTGGGCCCATTACTTCACTTAAACCGTATATGTCGTGAGCGCTAATATGTAAACGTTCTTCTATATCCTTGTGCATCTTTTCTGTCCAAGGTTCTGCGCCACATATTGCATATTTAAGTTTTAAATCCTTAATTTTATTTTCAGATTCTAATACTTCCGTCAAATGCAAAAGGTAAGACGGAGTGCAAGCGATTGCAGTTGCGCCAAAGTCAATCATCATCGTAGTAAGTTTTTTAGAATTACCCGTACTCATAGGCACTACCATAGCACCGATTTTTTCAGCGCCGTAATGTGCACCCAAACCACCTGTAAATAAACCATATCCGTAAGCAATTTGAATAACGTCATTTCTTGCAACGCCAGCCATTGTAAGACATCTTGCAACGCATTCTGCCCAAATATCGATATCCTTACGAGTATAACCTACAACTGTCGCTTTGCCCGTCGTTCCGCTTGAAGCATGTACACGCACTATTTCCGATTGAGGAACGGCAAATAGCCCAAACGGATAATTATCACGTAGGTCGTCCTTTGTGGTAAAGGGAAGTTTCACAATATCTTCTATCCCTTTAATATCGCCAGGGAGCATGCCGAGCGCTTGCATTTTTTTGCGATAAAACTCTACGTTATGATAAACGTAATCAACAAGTTTTACAAGCCTTTTGCTTTGCAACGCTGTAAGTTCGTCTCTACTCATACATTCTTTGGTTTCATTCCAAATCATCTTTTTCCCCTCGCTTAATATTTATAACCTTCAACAAATGCCTTTTCATTAATTTCAATAGTTTTAGGTGGAACTGTACTTTTTACAACTTCAAGCCATTCTTCCTTGGTAAAACCTATGTGCTTTGCAGATAAGCCAAGCACTACGGAGTTTAAAACCTTAGAGTTTCCTAATTCTTTTGCAACAGCACCGCCGTCAATCGTGTAAACAGTGTGCTCCTTTTTTAAATTTTCAATAATATTTTCAGGATATTCACTAGCACCAATTACGACAGTCATGGGGTCAATTCTACAATCGTTTACAATAATTATCCCATCTTTTTTAAGGAAGTGAGCATACCTAAATGCTTCCAAACGTTCAAAAGAAATTAATATATCTGCCGAACCTTCTTCAACGACGGGTTCGCTTACCTTTTCGCCAAAACGAACGAAAGTAACAACACTTCCACCACGTTGTGCCATGCCGTGCACTTCGGAAAGTTTAACGTCATAACCTGCTTTAAGTGCCGTTTTACCTATAATTCTACTTGTTAAAAGTGTTCCTTG
>JAZNFN010000065.1:0-9154 GCA_045576035.1 Christensenellaceae bacterium | reverse complement strand
TGAACGGAAATAGGTTGACCATTCATTTCAGTTACAACGGGGTCTTCTGAAATGGCAGTTTCTTGAACGTTGTCGTTAACGGGCGTAGTAGAAATAGAACTGCCACAGAAAGAGCAAAAACGTGCGCCGTCAGGAAGTTCTTTTCCACAATGAATACAAAACATAAACTTTTTCTCCTTTTACAAATCTTTAAATTTATTATATCACTAATATAGTATATTGTCAAGGGGTAAAAAGAAAGCACCCTATAAGGTTTTGCCTTACGGGGTGCATAAATCTTTTTAAGACGGTCGATAAGCCGAGTTCTGTCGTGTACGGTCATTTATCTACGAATAACGTTACCGTTATCCCCTAGCGATGTTTGTTAAACGGCTTCGGTGAAACTCCCAAATGAAACCGTTTGTCAATCTTGCGTCGGGTGGGGTTTACAATGCCACTCACGTTACCGTGAATGCGGTGCGCTCTTACCGCACCCTTTCAGCCTTACCGAAAATTCGGCGGTTTACTTTCTGTTGCACTTTCCTTAAAGTCGCCTTCACCGGGATTTCTCCGGCACCCTGTTTCTATAACGCTCGGACTTTCCTCATTGACAGGCTCTCCCTGCCCCCGCGACCGTATAACCGACTTAAAAAGTAAGGTTATTATATATCAAAATTTTCGTTTTGTCAACAATAAACAAAAAAAGACGGTTATAAATATAATCGTCTTTTTTCTTTTTCAAGGTTCTAATTAAGATTTTTATAAATCGTCAGCATCTTGCACAGGCACTTCGTATTTATCAAAAGCGTCTACACCCGTGTAAGAACCTTGTACGTCAAAGTTGCTTTTATTATTTACAATTCTTTGCGTTTTGATTCTGACTTTTGCTGGTCGTTTTACTTTTCTTCTTATCTTTCATAATTTTCCCCCTTGAAAATATTGTGTGTAGAAAAGCGTACGTTATACTAAAACAAATAAAAAAGTAAAAAATTTTTAAATACCGCTTTACAACTTATAAAAAAAATTATATAATTAAAGTATAAAAATTAAGGAGATTTTTTATGAAAAGAAAACTTTTAAGCATTATTTTAGCACTAAGCGCACTTTTTACTTGTACGTTTAGCGTTTTTGGTAGCGGTTGTAACCTTTTGCCACAAAAGGACGATTTTACCAAAAGAGTTGAAGCAATTGAAAACAGTTGCGTTATTGGGGTATACGGCGTTGCACCTTCAACCAACAAAACGGAAATTATGTATATGATTTCTAAAACGAGATTGTATTTGACCGTTGATAACGGTTATACCACGCCACAAACTGCGGTATGGGTTGCAGAAAACAACGCATATAAGTATTGGGTATTTAACGAAAACACCGAATTGTTTGAAGAAGTTGCTGGTAAAACCAAAGCAGAATATGAAAATGCAAGAAAGAACACATTCTATCTTATGTTCGGTTGCTTTGCCAAAAACTCAAAAGAATTTGAATACAACGAAAAAGATCTTATATATACGAATAGCAAACCGCTTGTTTATACCTATAACAACACAGATATTAGTTCTGCATTAGGTCAACCAGCCGGTACTACTTTTGGCACGGTATATCACACTTTTGATGATATCGTAATTAAAATTGATAGTGATGGAAAAATTACAGAGGCAGAATATAAATGGGTTGAATCTTATGATGCTACTAGCGTAACGTTCACTTATGAGTGTGAATTATCTTATAGCGAATATGAAATTCCACACCCTGACGAAATTAACGCCGAAGAATAATTAATTCAAAAAACTAAACCGCATCGGGAAATCGATGCGGTTTTTGTATGCCTAAAATTCTTATTTAACGCCTATTCTTGTGGCTTTTGCGTTGCCCGATAAAATATCTTTTATAGAGTATTTTGCCGAAGCGATTATAACGAAAGTGCCTTGTTTAACGGCGTCTTTAATATATTCAAGTTTTGCCCTTGCGCCGTTTGCGCCTGCCCTTGAAGCACCGTTGCAGTAGTTTTCACACTCGGTGATGTTATCTAAAACTTCGTAAACGTCCTTACCGCTAATTTCTTCAATAAGCGTATCTGGGTTTTTACTGTCGCGATAAATACCTGTTGCGCTTGTTAAAATCAGTAACGTTTTAGCTTTTACAAGACAAGCGATTTGAGAAGCCGTTTCGTCGTTATCCACGCACTCAACCACTTTTTTGTTTTTGTTTTTGAGTGACTGAATTTCAAAACGACGGCTTTCTTCTGTACTTATAGCGTCGTTATAGTTAATTATGGGAATAGCGTTTTGGTCTTTACAGCGAAGAAGCATTGCTTTTAAGTGTTCCCTTTTTTGCGGGTCGTTAAAGTGTTGGTGTTCGACAAGCACTTGGCGAAGCGAATACTTAGGGTCAACGTATTGGCGGTAGGTGGACATTAAAATTGACTGACCTTGCGCAGAATAGTCGGTTTTTACGTCTTCAATATCGCCTTTAAGTTCTTTGCCGTTTCGTTTTATATAGTCAAGCCTACCCGTTTCGGTAGCACCGCTAGTAACCCAAACGTAACCTGGTTTAAGTTCAGAAGATAGCCTTGCGATAAGCGTGTAGTCAAGAATATTACTTTCTTTGTCAATGAGCGCCATTGAGCCGATTTTGCCGACAAGTTCGGTATCGAATTTCATTTTTCTTATTCCTTAACGTGTTTTATAACGTTATTATATATCAAAATAAAAAATTTTACAACAATTTTTAGACAAAGATATTAAAGTATATAAATTACACTATTTAAATTGTTGCATAAGATATATGTAATATTGTATAATTATTACATAGTTTGCCATAAAAACGGCAAAAAAGAAGGTTAGGAGAAAATTATGGAAGAGAAACAAACTCAACAAACACCAGTACAAGTGATTAAAAGTATAATCGCTTCAAACAAGATTATGTTCGTTACGATAGTAATGAGTATAGTCGCACTGTTCACGGTAATAGACTTATTTGTGAATAAACCCGACTTGGGCGGTATGGCATTTTTTGGAATATCCGTAGGCGACCTATTTGGTGAAGAAGTAGTTGCCATACTAGACACCATAAGCACTATAATTTTTGTGTTTAGTATAATCGGTGCGTTACCTATCATTGCAAAAGCCGTGGGATTTTGGCTTATTAGACAAGGCGTTAAAGACGATTACGCTAGCCAAAAGAAAATGCAAATCGGATTTTTGCTTATTAAAATCCCACTTTACTACGCAGCAGTACTAAGCGCCCTTTACGGCTTAGGCGTTATTTTAATTGGCGTTATAATCGGCATATCAACGGGCGCAGTTATTTTAATATTCCTTGGATTAATAATTTCAATGTATTTCTTGCTTATAACAAAGTACCAAATGGGACTTGTTGAATTGCTTGCAGGCGCAACCAACACTATGCGTACGGGTATCAATATGGTTGAAAAGAGAACGTTAGTTACCGTGCTTATGTGGATATCTGCAATATTTGCATTTTTGGGTATGTTTGGCGGCGGATTTACTGGACTTATGATTAGCCTTTGCAACGGCTTATATTTAATATTTATCGTTACGTCCTTTTCTAACTTTGATAAAGCGTACGGATATATTAAAAAACCCGAAATGGTTGAACTTAAAAAAGCATTTAAGACCGACCCGTCTATGCGTGCAGTTGCGCTTACGCTTGGTTATACTGAAAACCCAGCAAACCCCAACGAACTTACTTTAACTTTTAGCGGATACTTTAAAGTTTTATTCGGTACAAGGTTAATGGATGGAAGTGCACCAAGAACGGCTGTTAAACGTCCCGTTCCCGTAAGGCAACAACAAGTTCAGCGCCCCGTTTATCAAAAACAGGCTTATGCACCCACGCGCGCTGTAAACTACAACGCACCTATTGCAACGACGGCGATTGACAACGACCAAAAGTTAGACGTGCATTTGCTTTCAATTTTCACTGACGATATTGAAAGTTTTGACCAAAGGTTTAATAGTCTTGGTAAAAAGGTTTACAGGGGCGATATTGAATGCCCGATTAAACCCGTATGTTCACAAGTGTTTAAAGATACCGTTACCGAAAAGAGCATATTAAGAATTGAATTTATAAACAAAATCAATTCGGCTATTAAAAAGATTAAATACGACGTAATTCCTTGCGTAAACGACGGAAGCGCGCTTGGTGTTATTGAGGGCGTTGAAGTTGCTTTTGACAGCGCTATTGAAAAGGACCAAAAGGCTTGTGCTAAATACGGCTTAGTTATCCCCGACGGTGCTTCTAACGGTAGAGTTAAGGTTACTTTTGTTGAGTTTAGCGACGGACTTTTCTGGGATAAGGGTAGCAACGATTTCTACTTTACCACCGAAGAAAAGACCGATTACGATATGAACCTTTATCTTTCAATTAACGGGTGATTAATATGAACGATATTATAGGAAAATTAATTTATCCCGAAAGCGCTTTTGATGCGGAAATTTATCAAAGTGCGCTCTACTTAACGGATAATGGGAATAAACTTGTTTTTAGTATTATAAATAGGTCAAGCGTTGCCGTTACCGCTTTTCACGCAGACGTTATTTATTTTGATAAAGAAGAACAAAAGAAAATCAGCGTGGAAAAGCGTGATTGCTATATTGAACCCAACGGCGTTTCGGAAGATTTTACCGTTTTATTGCCCAAGGGCATTGAAGAAGGTAGAATTGCTCTTCCCGTAGTTTTATACGATAACTTAACGGCATCACAAAGCTACATAAACGTTCCGTTTGCAAGTTTTGACGTTGTTTCAAACTTTGCCGTAAATTACCTTTCGGGCGCAGTTTCCCCTACCGTTCAATATAAGGCTAAACCGCAAACGACTGTAAGCGTTACACCGATAACTCAGCCTAAAAAGACTAATGTGGAAAAGGTTAATAATGCTAAACCCGTAGTTGAAGAAAAGATTAAACAGCCTTTGACCGACGAACAAAGAAAGAAGAAAACCACCAAACAAGTTTTATCCTTGGTGTTTATGGGCGTAGCACTTATTTTTATGTTTATCGCTCCTTTGTGGTTTACAAATATAAACCGTGGCGAAGAACATATGTGGGGAGAAAGATATATTACCCAAGGAAAAATATTGTTCTTTTGTTTTGCGATGCTTGTCGCTATCGCTTGTGCGTTCGTTTCTTCGCTTGAAAGAAAGGGCTTTGATAAAGGACGTTGGGCAATAACCTTAGCAAACAGTTTTGCTGGTAGTGTATGTTGGGCAACAAGCGTGGTTTGTTTAATAATGTATGGTTGGTGGATAACTTTGTTTTTAACCTTTGTTTATCCTATTGTGATTGCCGTTATTGCAAGGTTTATAAATAAAGAAGCCGTACCAACCGTACTTTTAATAATGGCATTTGCATTATCTTGGTTAGGGTATTCGGGCTTGTTTGGTGTCGCAAGTTCATTAGGGCTGTATATGATGTCTTTGATACTGGTAGCAATGATGTTGGTTGCAGGCTTATTAACCAAGTGCAAAAAAGGCAAAAGATTAACGTCTTCAAAAGTATTTGCTATACTTACAACGGTAGTGTTTTCGTTTGTAATGTTTATTTTAAATGTACAAGTTGCGGGGTGGGAGTATGGTTTTGCTGTAATAACAGAAGTTCTTGCGTTTGCTATACTGTATTTAATCCCCATTTTAGTAGGATTTATAGTTGCGTTGGTTAGAAAAGACCGTTTTGCTTGGATAACTTTAATGTGTATTCTAATAGGTTTTGTTATATCGATAGTGTTACCAATATTTATTTATGCAATTTAATAATTGACTGTCGGTGTTATTATAATAACAATTTAAATAAAAAAGGTAGCGAATGCTACCTTTTTTTAATATTTCGTTAAAAGTTAATTTTGGGCAAGGGCGAAAATGGCACGCTTATAAATTTCATAAGAGTCTAATAGTTCTTTAATAGAAACGTGTTCGTTTGCGTCGTGAATGCCGTTATTGCCCGTCATAAAGTCAGGACCGAACGCACAGCCTTTGTTGAATGCGCGGGAAAAGGTGCTTCCACCCATACTTATAGGCTGACTAACTTTACCCGTAACCGAATCGTGAGAGAAGAGTAGTGTTTTAACAAACCAACCGTCTTTTTCAACTAAAACGGGGTCGTGGCGCACTTTTGTTTTAACCGAAAGATTAAACTTTTCAAAAGTGGGCATAAGGTCGTTTAAGGATAGCGGAGCAGGTATTCTTAAATCACAAGTAATATTAAGTTTTCCGTCCTTTTCATATATAAGGTTTGGCGACATTGTAACGTAGCCTTGCTCAGTTTTAAGTTTACCAACGCCAAGTTTATCTTCAAAAAGGTATTCGATAAAAGGCAAAACGAATTCGCCTAAATCATGCATATAATTAAGCAGTGGTTTTATGGCGTTTTTTCCTAAGTGTGGCGTTGAACCGTGCGCGGCTTTTCCAAAACTTTGGATAACGTTGCCGTTTTTTAGTGTCAAATTATGCTTATTTATCAGTTCTAAGTTTATTGCACTATCCTTTACGGTTGCCTCTGCAAAGTCGCAAACAGCGTTTAAGACCGTACCACCTTTAATAGAAGAAAAATTTTTAGGAAGTGGCAGTGAGAACGTTGCTTCAACTATCCCCTTTTCTGCATACGATAGTGGAAAGTTTCCGTCGGGCGAAAAGCCGTATTCGGGTAGTGTGGTTTTATGTTTAAGGTATTCAACGTCACGCCAACCACTTTCTTCATCACAGCCTGCAATCAAGCGAATCTTTCTTTTTGGGCAAATTCCGCTGTCTTTAAGTTCCTTTAAGGCAAATAGACAAGAAAGTAATGGCGACTTATCGTCCATTACCCCACGCCCGAAAAACGTGCCGTCAATTTCAGTTAGCGTCCACGGGTCAGTGTTCCAGCCTAAGCCTACGGGGACAACGTCAAGGTGACCGATTATGCCTATTTCTTCGCCTTGACCGAAAATGACTTCGCCTGCGTAATTATCATAGTTTACCGTTTCAAAACCCATAGTGTTTGCTAAATCTAAAAAATAGTTAAGCGCGTTTTTAATTTCCTTGCCGAACGGAGCGTCGTCCGTTGGCTTATCAATAACGCTTTTATAAGAAATGAGTTTTGTTAGGGCGGTTAAAAACTGTTTATAATCTTTCATTTTTTACTCCTAAACGTCTTTGCGTTGCTATTATTATATCACAATTCCTTATTATTTTATAATATTTTAAATAATATTGTGAACATATTTGTAAAAACAAACTTTTTATTTTGCTTTTTGTGAAAATTATGTTAAAATATTTGTTGGTATGGAAGTTAAAAACATTCACGAAGGACATCGTGAAAGAATGCTAAATAAATTCATTCAAGCACCGGAAATGTTTTCCGAGCACGAGATTTTGGAAGTGCTTTTGTTTTACGTTATGCCAAGAAAAGACACCAACGCATTAGCACATAAAATCTTAAAGATGTTCGGCGGATTAAAGGGAGTGTTTTCGGCAAAAGAAGAGCAACTTGTTAAGGTTGACGGCGTTGGCAAGCGAACTGCGGCGTTTATTTTGGCTATCGGTCAGGCGATTTTAAGGGTGAGTTCATTAAAAGATGAAAAGAAGGAATATCTAAACACGCCCGAAAAGATGGCTTTGGCTATATCGCCTTGCTTTTATGGTCAGCAAACTGAAACGTTCGTGCTTGTGCTACTTGATAAAAATTATGGATTAATCGCAAAGGTTATGTTTAACGATAAAAACCGCAGTCAAGTGCGAGCAGATATTCCCGAAATTATAACGGCACTTGAAATGTATCGTCCTGATTTTGCTATAATTGCGCATAATCACCCAAGTTATAATATAAAGCCAAGCAGTGAAGACGACTTTACTACTAAAAAGATAAACGTTATTTGCGAACTGTACGACGTTATACTTGCCGACCATCTTATTTTTGCAGGCGATAACGTTTATAGTTATAAAAATGAAGGCAAAATTGATGAAATTAGACAAACGGCTGTTTTAAATAAACTTTTTGAAAAGATAAAGGAGAATTAGTATGGATAAGGTAAGAACACGTTTTGCACCTAGCCCCACAGGATACTTGCACATCGGCGGTCTTAGAACTGCACTTTATGGATATCTTTATTCCAAAAGATACGGTGGGGATTTTATTTTGAGAATTGAAGATACCGATACCGCACGTTACGTTGACGGCTCGGTTCAAATTATATACGACACTATGCGTGATTCGGGCATTATGTACGATGAAGGTCCGGACGTTGGCGGAAATTACGGTCCGTACGTTCAGAGCGAAAGAAAAGATATTTATACCGAATATGCTAAAAAATTAGTAGAGCTTGGCGGTGCGTATTACTGTTTCTGTACGCCCGAAAGGATTGCATCATTAAAGGACGATGCGGGCAACGTTCGTTACGACAAGCACTGCTTAAAACTTTCAAAAGAAGAGATTGAACAAAAAATTAAAAACGGTGAGCCTTACGTTATCCGTCAAAACGTTCCGTCAGAAGGTACGGGAACGTATCACGACTTGGTTTACGGCGATATAAGCGTGGACTACAAGGACATCGAGGACGGTATACTTATTAAAAGCGACGGCATGCCTACCTATAACTTTGCCAACGTTATTGACGACCATCTTATGGGTATTACGCACGTTATTCGTGGTACGGAGTATCTTTCTTCTACGCCTAAGTATAACCTTATGTATGATGCGTTCGGTTGGGAAAGACCTACTTATATCCACTTGCCACCTATTATGAAAGATGCTCAGCACAAACTTTCAAAAAGAAACGGTGATGCAAGTTACGAAGATTTTGTTAAAAAAGGTTACGTTAAAGAATCAATCGTAAACTACATTGCTCTTCTTGGTTGGAGTCCTAAGTCAAATACTGAAAAAATGAGCCTAAAAGAACTTTCGGAAAACTTTTCGCTTGAAGGAATAAACAAATCACCGTCTATTTTTGACGAAACCAAAATGAAATGGCTTTCTGGCGAATATATCAAAGCAATGACGGATGAAGAGTTGGTTGAAAAGGCAGACAAGTTCTTTAGACAAAGTAAAGTATACGGCAAATACGATTTGTTAAAGATTGCGTCTTTGCTTAAAACAAGAATTGAAACATATAGTGAAATCCCAGATAAAATCAATTTCCTTGAAGAGTTTGGCGAATATGATATTGCTCTTTACACCCACAAGAA
>JAZNFN010000064.1:0-4182 GCA_045576035.1 Christensenellaceae bacterium | reverse complement strand
ACTATGGATAAGTTAGCATATCATTACAATAAGAAAAAACTACCCGCTAAAACTGAGGGTAAATACCTGTACTATTATCCTTGCGATGATATTGAAAACGCCACCGTGCAAATGGGTGGGCGTGGTTTTGTCACGATTGAAGTAACCGAGAAAGAATGGGAAGCTCTGATTGAATTAGATAGGATTGAATACAACAACGAACATAAATACGTTCGTCATACTGCTGAACTTCTCGATGAGGAAGATGAAAGTTTAACCGCCAAGCAACTAGAAAACTTCCACGTTAAAGATACCCCTATTGATACAAAGGTGGCAAACTATTACTACAAAAAAGACCTATACAACCAACTTACTGAAGATGAAGAAAAAGTTCTTAAAATGCTTGAGAACGGCGCTACTCAAAAAAATATAGCTAAAGCATTAAATGTTACACAAGGCTACGTTTCAATGATTAAAGCCAAAGCACAATACAACTACGATTATGCAGAGCAAACTACAGCTATAAAAACTAATTGTCCCGAATACCTTTGGAAGTGTTGGAACTTGTTTACTAAAAAGTTGGAAATGCCGATGTTCTTAGACGTAGAAATGGAATATGTATTAAGACATCTTCATCCCAACGATATAGCTCACTTCCTTTATTGGTATTATAGTTTAGGCGAGTTCGTCCGTTTTTCTATTAAATACTACCTATATAACGAGGAAGCGCTTGAAAAAGAAAAATCGGAGTATCTATCAAAGGCAAGCGACCAAGAGCTTGCTTGGTATTTACAAAACTATGCCGATGCAGTTCCTTTGGTACAAATTGTATATATCCGTTTAATTACCGAAGTTGAATGTCGTAGAGAACGTGGATTACACGGTAATAATAAAGCGGCAGACGGCTTATATACCGCTGTGGAGAAACTTGCTAAACGAGTAAATATATCACCCGAAGAATATTACGAAAAGCGTATTTATCCTATCATAGTTAATATTCGTACTAGACGAATAAAGCAGTTTTACCGCTTCTATTCGGGCAAGACACTAAAAAAATTAAATTATTTTTAAAAAGTTTTCAAATTTACTAATATTTTCCTTCTTTTCGTGGCTTATAAGTGGAGGGAGCAATTCTGAACGATGACCTAATGAACAGGTTGTCGTTCTTTTTTATCCCTTAAAAAACAAAAAGGAGGTGAAAAATGACTAATTGGAATTACGAATATTATGAAACCCCTATAAGGGACAAGCACGCTACTATTTCCGTTCTCACGTTTAAGAAAGATGAACTGTCTGAACAAGATGATTATCTTAAAGAAGTTGAACAAACTTATAAAACGGAGTGGTTAAAACCTAAGTTATCTAATTTTGAACAAGAATGGATACGAATTAAAACCAAACACAACGCAAGATTTTTTAATCGCGGTAAGAACATCGCATTAGAATGTTTGCAGTTTGGTGGCAACCACGAATTTTGGGACGATTTCCCTGACGAATACGAAATATTAGCGTATTTCAAGAGGTGCTATGTTTTTGCAATCGAAACTATTGGATACAAGCAAACTGATACGAACATCATTTGCGCCATTATCGTTACCGAGCCAAACCGAAGAAACCTTTTCGTGTATTACTTGCCACTAACGAACAGTTGGCAACGAAAGGTTTGTGGAAACGAATTTTCTCAATGTGGAAGTAGATTGCAACTGCGAAATGATGACGGCGAGCCTATTTATCGCACAATACATAGCGACGTAAAGCCACTACTTTGCCACTCTGAATTTTGGAAACAGCGTGGCGGTTTAACGTCTTACTCTGACCTACAAGAGAGATTTTACAACGAAATATCTTATAGGTACGGAGCTGAACGTGGCGAAAGTTTGTCAAGATTAAAGTACACGTCTAAAGAACAGATAAAACGCTTTAATCGTAAAGAAGGCGATGACTACGACGTTATGCCTATAACTTCGGACATTTGGATTTAACTGATGCCAAGTGTCTATTTATTTTATCAGTACATAACCAAAAAAATTAAGGAGGAAAATTGTGGTTTATGGTTAAAGATTTACTAACAAACACAAAGCACCTATTGAGGTGTAGTTTATTGGTGTTCTACCATCAGGAAAGAGGACATTGTATCCGCACAAATAAAAAATTAAGGAGATTTGAAAAAACATTATTTAGACGAATTTAACAAGGTGGAAATTGACCTTTCCACCAACGAAGTGGCAACTTCACCACTTGAATTAGATGATGAAACACTAACAGCAAGCGCTTCGGTGCTTGCAAATATGTTGTTAGACTTTGTACGAGATAACAACTCGTATGAAAATCTAACACCTAAGAACGTTTTTAGAAAGGAGAACAAACAATGAAAAAAGCAGTAATCTACGCAAGATTTAGTTCACACTCTCAAACCGAGCAATCTATTGAAGGTCAACTTAGAGAGTGTTACGATTTTGCAAAGCGAAGCGACATTACAATCGTTGGCGAGTACATAGATAGAGCTTTAACGGGAACGTCAGATAAACGTCCACAGTTTCTTAAAATGATTGAAGATAGCAAGAAAAAGAACTTTGAGTACGTTTTGGTTTATCAATTAGACCGTTTTGCTCGTAATCGTTATGACAGTGCTAACTACAAAGCAAAATTAAAGAAAAACGGCGTAAGAGTTTTGTCTGCAAAAGAAAACATTACCGACGATGCAAGCGGAATACTCGTTGAAGGTATGCTAGAGAGTATGGCGGAGTATTACTCCGCCGAACTTTCTCAAAAAGTTAAGCGTGGCATTAAAGAAAGCCTTATAAAAGGCAATTTTATAGGTGGTCACGGACTTTTAGGCTATGTTACCATTGATAAAAAGTGGACAATTAACCCACTAGAAGCAACAGTAGTTAGAGATATTTTTACAAGATACAGAAACGGAGAGAAAGCCAAAGATATTATAGCTCGTCTTAACGCATCGGGTATCAAAACAAAGTCAGGCAAAAAATTTTCTATGAGCCAACTTGCCCGTATTATACGAAACGAAAAGTATATGGGCATTGTAACCGTGGACGGAAAAATCTATACGAACGTAATTCCACCTATCGTGGACGAAAAATTATTTAGGGAGTGTAATTTAATTATGGATTTACATAAGCATAAACAAAGAAAGAATTATGATGAACAACCTTACATTTTAAGTGGTAAACTCTTTTGTGGTTATTGCGAGTCGGCAATTACCGCAGAAACAGGCACGAGCAAAACGGGGCGCGTTTACCATTATTACAAGTGTTATGGTAAGAAACTAAACCCAAACGACTGCCACAAGAAAAACGTCAGTCAAGATTTTATTGAAACGCTCGTATTTGAAGCGACTATAAAATACGTGCTACGTCCAAAGGTAATTGATAAAATCGCTAAACTTGTTGCAGAAAAGTTTAACGCAGAACTATCTATGCCAACCGTTTTATTATCGCTACAAAAGGAACTTAAAGAAGTAAATAAGTCAATTAATAGCATTATGATGGCAATAGAAAACGGCATCTTTACAAAGACAACGAAAGACCGCTTACTAAACCTTGAAGCAAGTCAATCCGACCTTGAAAACAAGATAGCCGTTGAAGAAGCAAGACAAGTTAAACCTTTACAACCTAACGAAGTTAAGAAGTTTTTAACCTATTTTGCCTATATGAAATATGAAAAAGGCGAAGAAAAAAACGAGTTCTTTAACTCGTTTATAAACCGTGTTATTTTATATGATGACAAGGTTATTATTCTCTATAACTCAAACGATAGAGAAACTAAACGTCTTAATAAAAAGCAGTTAAAAGAAGTTGAAAGTGGTAAAAACCTAGAAGAAATAAAAGAAAACTCGTCTGAACGTAAAAAGTTCAAACGAGTTGCTTTTGGCGGAGAAGACGAGATTTGTAAGGAACGGAGCTTAAGCGCAGTGACGGATTAGCGATTTTCAACAAAGTTTGAATAAGTTTACTATAAGTAAAATCGCGTCACTCGTGCTAGGCGGTAACCCCTTGCAACGAGTGAAAACTTGTCTTTACCCCAAGCGAAAAGGACACCTATTTTTAGGTGTCCTTTCGTTGGCGGGCAAGTGGTGATAGCGTTTGAACTATTCAATTAACAATACCTAAAATAACATCTTTAATTTATTATAAAACCATTAAAAATAAGCGGTGGATCTTTCCATCCACCGTTTATAGGTTT
>JAZNFN010000063.1:0-2040 GCA_045576035.1 Christensenellaceae bacterium | reverse complement strand
CAATATATGTCATATATTTTATTTTTCTGTTTCAATAATTTCCATTATATCAGCTATATCACACTTAAGCGCTGAACAGATTTTTACGAGCATCTCGGTATTAACATTTTCATTTTTTCCAAGCTTAGCCATAGTGTTAGTTGAAATCCCTGCGGCGATACGTAATTCTTCTTTTTTCATGTCTTTATCGATAAGAAGTTTCCATAGTTTTTTGTAGCTAACTGCCATTTTTACAACTCTCCATATTGTAGTTTATACCATTGTAGCACATCTAAAAATAAAAATCAAGAGAAACTTTGCGTTCGCCAAGAAATTTTTGCTTGCAAGTAAAAATATTTTGATTTTCGCCCAAGATGTCCCAACTTTTGGATATTTCAAAGTTGCTATTTTCTTTGAAATTTTTTATAATATATGACATATATTGTCATATTTACTATGATATAATAACGTCAAGGTGTAATAGGATGAAAAAACGTGTTCAACTCCACGCAAAAGACGTGATGTGCTATCAAGAAAATGAAGAATATTACTTAAACCGCTTTCCGAAACAAGCAAAAACGGAAGGTATGGTTTATTATTTTCAAAAGATAGACGGCGTTATTACTAAAACCGAAATAACCATTGAACAATGGAAAGAATTATATCTATTCAACAAAAGGCTATATAGAAGCAACCTAAAACATTACGACGATAGATATTTTTCGCGTTTCCCTATCTATCAAGACGAAGATAGTGATGAAGCCGACCCAATGGAATATCAAGCCGATACGGAGAGTTTTTATACCGAAGCAAACACTTGCGAAAGATTGGACTTGCAAAACATTTTAATGGAATTAACCGAGGAACAACAAGATATATATACGCTTTCATACATACAAGACTTTACGCAAGAAGAAATCGCCAAAACGTTAAACTTAGAGCAATACCAAGTAAGCCGTATATTAAAGGAACTTGACGAAATTATTTATACAGCGAAGTTAGACGACGGAACTCGCAATGAGATTACTTTAAAGGTAGATTATGCTTACGACTACTATCGAAGAACGGGCAAATTAGAGCATTTAGAAAACGTTGCTATGGAAGATTTTCTTTCTAATCTACTCCCCGAAGAAGATGAAAGAATCCGTTGTTGGTTTTTCACGGAAAGCGAGCTTTATCGTTACGGAATAAAGTTTTTAGTGCGATACAAATTAGAAGATTATTCAAACCGAAATATCTATACGGAAATGTTGTCTTTACAAGACCTGACGGCACGTGGATATTTTATGCAGTTTATGACGGACTTGCCATTGGAATATCAATGGTTATATTTACACTTGCAAAAAGAAATAGAAAGACGACAAGAATTATTTAAAAAGCCGAAAGCACGTAAACACAGCCGCTTTATTAAAGAACTTAAAGCAATCTCAATAAAGGCAAACACTACGCCTATGGAATACTTTAAGAATACATTCTTGCCTTACTTAGAGAGTAAATGCTCAAAGCAAAATTTAGCCTATGCTAAAAAAGAGTTAGGCTTCTTTGTAGTTAAAGAAGATAATTCAACCCCTATCGCTGAACAACTTGAAAGCATTGTCAAGCGATTACCAAAGAAAGAACGAGAAAGATTAGAAGCATTAAAAAAATAAAAAATTTTAACTTTTCAAAAATCCTTGCATAATTTACGGCAAGGTGTGTCCTTATATAAGTGAGAGGGCGAAATACAACTAAATACTTATTTGAAATCTCATAGTTTTTACTATGGGATTTTCTTTTGCCCTAAAACTTTTGGAGGTGGTTAAAATGATTTACTTTTGGCTTTGCCGATAGCCGTTAAATAATCGGGGTTTTATAGTTCAGTGGACAAACAAGCTCCGCAGGACGAACGAAACTTATGCAATAAGTGTAGTGAGCTACACTTTTGCAAAATCTCAAAATTTATATTCAAGGAGGACAAATTTATTTACATCATTTGCAATTTAGACAAACTCAAAAAATCGGACGTTTCACCCGTCGAAGATGAGAACGAACGTGATGAAACCTATCAAGGCTCTAACTCTT
>JAZNFN010000062.1:0-10119 GCA_045576035.1 Christensenellaceae bacterium | reverse complement strand
ATTTAATGAATAAATCGTTAAAGTCACTTAAAAAATCTTAACAATATCTAGGTATTAAATGACAAGTTACAGTAGATATAAAAAACTAAAATTGAATTCTATTTGGGCTTTAATTTATCAAGCGATAATCTTGATAAATGCGTTTGTCGTACCTAAATTAATATTAAGTTTTTATGGCTCGGAAGTAAATGGTCTAGTTTCGTCTATAACGCAATTTCTTTCGTTTGTTACTATATGCGATTTAGGGGTTAGTGCTGTCGTTTCCGCAGCCTATTACAAACCTTTGACGTCTAACGATAATTACGTTATAAGCAAGATATTTGCTTTTACTAAAGGATTTTTCCGTTTAATAGGAATAATTCTTTTTGTTTATATAATTGTTCTTGCCTTTGTTTATCCTGTGCTTAATGACAATTCTTTTGATTGGGCTTATACGGCAGTGTTAATTGTCTCAATCGGTATTTCACAGCTAGCACAATACTTATTTGGCGCATCTTCTCAACTATTATTAAATTCAGACCAAAGGGCATACCTACCGTTATTAATAAATAGTGTGACGTTAGTAATTAACACTGTGGCAACAGTAGTCGTTGTTTATTTAGGTGGAAGCATACAGTTAGTAAAATTGTCAACCTCATTAATTTATATCTTGCGCCCGATTTTAATGAATATTTACGTTAAAAAGAATTATAAGATTGACCATTCAGTAAAATTCGATATTAACGCTGTTAAGCAAAAGGGTAGTGGTATAATTCAACATTTAGCGTATATAGTATATGAGAATACGGACGTGATTATTTTAACAATTTTTTCTACGCTTAAAAACGTGTCTGTTTATTCAATTTATTATATGGTAATTTGCAGTGTTAAAAGAATAATATTATCTTTTTATACAGGCTTTCAATCGCTTTTTGGTAATATGCTGGCAAATTCCGAAACGGAAAACGTAAAAAAGACTTATAATTTTTATTTGTGGTCAACAATGGTAATAGTTTCGGTTATATTTTGCGCCGTTTGTTTTCTTATTGTTCCCTTTGTTTTGCTGTACACAAATGGCGTGGCAGACCAAGCAATTTATAACGTTCCTACCTTTGCTATTATAATAACGATAGCACTAGCATTAAGCTGTGTTAGGGATAATATGTTTGCAGTTATTAAAGCAGCAGGACATTTTAAGAAAACCCAAATTCCAGCATTGATTGAAGCGCTTTCAAATTTAATTATATCTGCTATACTAGTTATTAACTTTGGAATGGTCGGCGTTGCGATAGGGACGCTTTTATCCACTGCATTCTTTACTATATATCAAGCTGTTTATTTAAATAAAAATATTGTATATTACCCCATAAAAAAAACATTGAAACATGTAGTAGTTGTTGCAATTTCGTTAATCGTTTGCGTTTTTTTATGTTCTCTCGTGAAGATAAGTGCAGATACAGCTGTTTCGTGGATAGTATACGCTATCGTCGTTTGTGGTATTTGTTTTTCTATCGTTTTAATATTCCAATTCATTTTCAATAGAACAGAAATGCTTAATATGATAAGCAAAATAAAAAACAAAGCAAAGAGATAGTTGTATTTAATGTTTATTGAATTATTATAATTTTATAATAAAACGCTTGCAAAACTTATAAAAATGTGTTAAAATAAGTATGCTTATAGATGTGATTTACTATGAGAACGGAGTTTCCGTTCTCATATTTTTATAAGGAGAAGTATGAAAGTAAAATCAAACGAAGAAATTCAGGTCTTTTGTCAGAACGTGGCAACTCCGCTTGGTGTAACCGTTGCCGAAGTTGAGTTTAAGCAAGGCAAGAATCCTGAACTTACTATTTTTATAGATAAAGACGGTGGAATTGACCTTGATACTTGTGAACTATTTCACCGTGCAATCGATGAACCGCTTGATGAGTTTGACCCAACTTTCGGTCAGCCGTATAGACTAAACGTTTCAAGCCTAGGTATAGACCGACCGTTTAAGAGTGAAAAAGACTTTAATTCACACATAGGTCAGCGTGTTGAAGTTAAACTTAATACGTCGATTAAAGGCAAAAAGTTTTATGATGGAATTTTAGTTGACTACGACGGTAAGACAATAAAACTTAGGGTAAACGATAAAGATACTTTTACAATCGACCTAAAAAACACTATCAAAGTAAATGAGTATATTGACTTTGAGTAGGATTGATTAAACAAATTAAAAAATTTAAATTAAACATAAAGACAATTTAATGAAGGAGAGAACAATGATTAACCAAGATTTCTTTTTAGCTCTTGAAGAACTTGAAAGGCAAAAAGGCATTTCGTCCGAAGAATTTATATCAGCGCTTGAAAATGCGCTTGCAATCGCATACAAAAAACATTCGGGCATAGCAAGTGGAGTTGAAGTAAGACTTAACGCCGAAAAAAAGGCGATTAAGATTTACAGTATTCGCACTGTTGTTGAAGAAGTAGTTGATTCTGAAAAGGAAATATCACTAGAAGAAGCGCAAGAAATTAAAAAGTCATATAAAGTAGGCGACGTTGTGAGCGTGGAAATTCAGTCTAAAAACTTTGGCAGAATTGCAGCGCAAACGGCAAAGCAAGTATTACTTCAAAAGCTTCGTGAAATAGAACACGCAAATACCGTAAACGAATTTGAAGACAAAGAAGGCGAACTTATGGCTTGTACCGTACGTCGTATTGAAGACGGAAACGTTTACGTTGAAATCGGTGGCAATCAAATTGAAGGCGTGCTTATGCCAAGAGACCAAGTGCCTGGTGAAAAGTACGAACTTAACCAAAAAATTAACGTTTACGTTAAGCGTGTTAAAAATAGCGGTCGTCTTGCACAAATCGTCGTTTCAAGGACGGCTAACGGCTTAGTTAAACGTTTATTTGAAAACGAAGTTCCTGAAATTAAACAGGGCGTAGTTATCGTTAAGGGCGTTGCAAGAGACCCGGGTCAACGTACAAAGATAGCAATTTATAGCGAAGACCCCACGGTTGACGCAGTAGGTGCTTGCGTTGGTAATAAAGGTGCAAGGGTAAACGCAATAGTAAATGAACTTGGCGGCGAAAAAATCGACATTATTCCGTGGAGTGAAAATCCGCTTGAATACATTTCTAGCGCACTTTCACCTGCACGAGTAATCAAAGTAGTTCAAACGGGCGACGACTCAGCAATGGCAGTAGTTCCCGATGATAAACTTTCACTTGCAATCGGTAGAAGTGGTCAAAACGCAAGGCTTGCAGTTCGTCTTACCGGTTGGAAGATAGACGTTAAAAGTGAAAGTGTTGCGATAAACGAACTTGGCGAACAAGCGTCGATAGCAGAAGAAACTGCCGAATAAGTTATGGAAAAAAAGATACCGATGCGCACTTGTATTGCGTGCAGAACAAGTAAGCCTAAAAAGGAACTTATAAGAGTTGTAAAGTCGGGTGAAGAAATTAAACTTGATTTTACGGGCAAACTCAATGGTAGGGGCGCTTACGTTTGCAATGATAAAGAGTGTGTTGAAAAAATAAAAAAGCAAAAACTTTTAAACCGTGCGTTTTCCTGTCAGGTTTCTGACGCTGTGTACGACGGTATAATGGAGGATTTTCTTGGAAAATAAAAGCAAGGCGGAAACTTTCATCGGTTTTGCAATGCGTGCACGAAAATACCGTATAGGTGTAAACGCTGTTGGCACGTTAAAAAAGGTTAATCTTATAATAATATGCCAAACGGCAAGTGAAAACACTGTAAAAGATGCGTTGAAACTTGCAAATAAATTTCACTGCACGGCAATATTGACCAAGCAAAAAACACTTGAAGAAATAACGCATAGGGAAAACGCAAAGGTTATGGCGATAACGGACAGTGCGCTGTCCAAAGCGATTTTAGACAATTCCAAAGAGGATTTTATAGCAAGAAATTAGGAGTATTGAAATGGCTGAAAATAAAGGAATGCACATTGAAAATTTAAAACAGGCGGGCGAACTTTTAAAAAGCGGAAAACTTGACGAACTTGTAAAAGGTATGGGCAAGTTTGAATCCGAAGTTAAGGGGATTAAAAGCACGCTTGCGGAAAAATTAAAGGCTCTTGAAGTAGCAAGAAAGGAAAAAGAAGTAGCCGAAGAGGTAAAGGCGGAAGAAGTTGCGCAAGTTAAACCCGTAGAAAAACCCGCTAAACCCCAACCGGTAAAAGAAGAAGTAAAATCCGAAAAGGTTACGGAAAAAGAACAAGCGCCCGTACAAAAACCCGATGAGAAAAAGGCTGAAAAGACAGTTAAAGTTGAAGAAAAGGTCGAAAAGCCCGTCAAGGTTGAAGAAAAGGTGCAAGTTGTTGAAGATAAAAAGGAAGAAGCGCCCGCTCAATTCGTTGCGCCTGAACGTCCGTCGTTCATCGTTCGTCGTGAAGGACCTATTAAGCGTCCCGAGAAAAAGACCGAAGAAAGACGTCCAAGGGCAGAATTTAGACCGGGTGAAAGACCTCAAAGAAATGAAGGTTTTAATAAACCGCAAGGTCAAGGTTCATTCAGCCGTGGACCTAAACCTGACGGTGCAAAGCCTGCATTTAATAAAAAACCGCAACCTAGCACGTTTATTGCTCCACCTATCGTTCAAAAAGACGATAAGAGAAATTTTGGAAATAAGAAGAAAGGTGGCGAAAAGAATTACGAAGAAAAGCATACGCTCAATAAGCGTGCGCTTATCAAAAATCAAGTTGATATTGATGACTTTGACGAAAATAAGAGCGGATACAGAAAGTTCCGTCCCGTTAAAAAGGCTAAGGAAAAATCCGAAGTAAACGTTATCAAGATTGAAAAGGCAGTTATCAACACTGAAATTATACCACTTAAAGTATTGAGTGAAAAAATAGGTATAACCGCAGCGGAAATAACCAAAAGGTTATTTAAGGAAGGTATTATGAAGACGATACACGACTCTATCGACTTTGATACCGCTGCATTTATTGCCGACGACCTTGGCATTGAACTTGAACTTAAACTTGATAAGACGGCAGAAGACGTTCTATCAGAAGGTTTTGAAGGTGCGGAAGACGACGCTGCAAGCCTTGTTAAACGTCCTCCCGTCGTTACGGTTATGGGACACGTTGACCACGGTAAAACTTCTATACTTGACCGTATTAGAAAGACAAACGTTACTGCCGGTGAAGCAGGCGGTATAACCCAACACATAGGTGCATATCAAGTAACGGCAGGCGGTGAAGTTATAACTTTCTTAGATACTCCTGGTCACGCAGCGTTTACGGCAATGCGTGCTCGTGGTGCGCAAGCAACTGACATTGCAATCTTGGTTGTCGCTGCTGACGACGGCATAATGCCCCAAACTGTTGAAGCAATCAATCACGCAAAGGCGGCGGACGTACCTATCCTTGTTGCAATCAACAAGATAGATAAACCGGAAGCGAATATAGATAGAATTAAAACCCAACTTACCGAACACGGACTTCTTCCGGAAGAATGGGGTGGGGATGCGATACTTTGTCCCGTTTCTGCAAAAACGGGTGAAGGGTTTGATAACCTTTTAGAAAATATTAACCTTATCGCAGAAATTAAAGATTTAAAAGCCAACCCCAACAGAAAGGCGAAAGGCGTTGTTATCGAAGCGAAACTTGACCAAAGCAAAGGTCCGATTGCAACCATACTTGTTCAAAACGGTACGTTAAAAGTTGGTGAAAGCGTTATCGTAGGTACTGTAACGGGTAAAATTAGAGCGATGGTGGACGATAAGGGTAGGCGTGTAACAAGTGCAGGTCCGTCTATGCCCGTTTCTATTATGGGTCTTGACGACGTTCCTAACGCAGGCGATATTCTATATGCTGTTGAACACGAAAAACTTGCTAAACTTGTAGCAGAAGAAAGACAGAACAAAGAAAAAGAAAATATGCTTAAAGCCGCAAGCAAGGTTACGCTTGACGACGTATTTAATAGGATTGCCGAAGGCGAAATGAAGATTCTTCCCTTAATCGTTAAGGCAGACGTTCAAGGTTCTGTTGAAGCGGTTAAACAATCATTAGAAAAACTTTCTAACGCAGAAGTTAAGGTCAACGTTATACACGCAGCGGCAGGTGCAATTAAAGAATCGGATATAATGCTTGCAGAATCAAGTAAAGCAATTATAATCGGCTTTAACGTACGTCCTGATTCAAATGCAAAACAAATCGCTGAAAGAAGCGGTGTAGATATTAAACTTTATAGAATTATTTACGAAGCGATTGAAGACGTTGAAAGGGCACTTAAAGGTATGCTTGCACCCAAGTTTAAAGAGATTTATATGGGTAAGGCAGAAGTTCGTGAAGTGTTCAAGATTTCAGGTGTCGGTCAAGTTGCAGGTTGCTATGTAACCGAAGGTAAGATAATTAGAAGTGGTAAACTTCGTATTTACCGTGATGACGTAATGATTTGTGAAGGTAACGTATTGCAGTTAAAGCGCTTTAAGGACGATGTAAAAGAAGTTGCGCAAGGCTTTGAATGTGGTATGAGTATCGAAAAGTTCAACGACATCAAGATTGGCGACTTTATTGAAAGTTATCAAGTAGAGGAAAATAAAGATTAATGAAAAGAAGAAACAGCGGTGTAAGCCGTAACGACAGGCTTAACGGCGAATTTCAAAAAGAAATATACGAGATAATATCAAGAAAACTTAAAAATCCACTTGTAACCGAAATGTTTTCGGTGTTAAGGGTGGATAGTAGTCGTGATTTATCGTATGCAAAAGTGTATATAAGCGTGTATTCAAAAGACGAAGCAAAGCGTCAACAAACATTTAAAGCAATCGAAGCGGATGCGAAAAAAATCCGCTTTGAACTTGCTAAGGTGATACGAGCACGCACTGTTCCCGAACTTAAATTTATACTTGACGATAGTATGGAGTACGGGGATAAAATGGAAAAATTATTCAAAAGCATAAATGAAGGTGAGAATAAGTGAATATAAAAGACCTTGCAGAAAAACTCTTAAAGGAAACAAACGTTGCTCTCTTTTGCCATATTAGACCCGACGGGGATACGTTGGGCTCTGCTCTTGCGCTTAAAAAAGCGCTTGACGCACTTAATATAAAGGCAAACGTTTTTTGTAACGACCAAGTTCCTTCAAGGTTTTTCTTTTTAAAAGAAGCATCGCTTGTTAAAAATGAGCTTGACGGAGAATACTCGGCATTTGTTGCAATCGACTGTGCCGATATTTCAAGGTTAGGTTGTTTTGGCGATGCGTTTTCAAGGCATAAAAACACTTACTCAATCGACCACCATATTTCTAACACACGGTACGCAAAAATCAATTACGTTATTGATAATTCAAGTAATTGTGAAAACATATTAGACTTAATTTGTGTACTTAACGCCCCTATTAGTAAAGAGATAGCAAATCTTCTTGCTATGGGTATTATGACAGATACAGGCAATTTTAGGCATAAAAGCGTTACTGAAAAAACTTTTGCTAGCGCAAGCGTTTTGGTTGAAAATGGTGCTGATATAAACACCATTTACTATAATATGTTTTCTAAACAAAGTAAGGCTCGTGCAAAACTTTTTGGTCTAGTTATGTCTAAAATTAGATATATGCTATTAGACCGTTTTGCCATCGCCACCGTCCGTTTAGAAGATTTAGAACTTACGGGTGCTAAGCAAGACGAAACCGAAGGTTTTATCGACTTCGTTATGGGTATAGACGGCGTTGAAATTGGTGCTTGCGTTATGGAAATTGCTAAAAATAAATATAAAATAAGTTTCCGTTCAAAAGGTGTTGACGTGAATTCAGTCGCATCAATGTTCGGTGGTGGTGGGCATACGCTTGCAAGCGGTTGCCAAATATTTGGTGAATACGAAGAAGTCATTGATAAAATCCGTTTTGCTGTGGATAGACATCTTGTGGATTAGACTATGAAAGGATTTATAAATTTAATTAAGCCAAGCGGTATGAGTTCGGCTTACGCCGTTGGCAAAGTTAAGAAAAAACTCAATAGTCCGTGTGGACATATGGGCACGCTTGACCCTATGGCAGAAGGTGTTCTTCCCGTAGGTATAGGCAAAACGTCAAGGCTATTTCAGTATCTATTAGATAAGGAAAAAACTTACGTTGCAAGGTTTATTTTTGGATATACGACCGATACGCTTGACGTTACGGGAACTGTAACAGAAAGAACTGACGTTGTTCCCGATATAAATATAATTCAATCGGTGTTAGGCGATTTTATAGGTGAAATAGACCAAATTCCGCCCAAGTACTCTGCTAAGTGCATTGACGGAAAGCGTGGTTATGAACTTGCAAGAAAGGGTGTTGATTTTGAACTTGCACCTAAAAAAGTAACAATACTTGACCTTGTTTGTTTGGGTAAAACGGGGGAAAACGAATATGAGTTTGTTATTAAATGTAAAGGTGGAACTTATATTCGTTCGCTTGCGCGTGATATTGCTGAAAAATGTGGTTCACTTGGGGTGATGAGTAAACTTAACCGCACCGCTTGTGGTGTATTCGACTACTCTAATGGTGTAAGTGTGGAAGAATTTATATCTTGTGAAGATGCAACTAAGTATCTTATCCCGCCGGATGACGTAACTAATTTTCCTATAATTAGGCTTACGGATAAACAGGCAACTAAAATATTGAACGGAATTTTTGATAAATACGACTTTGAAGACGGTATTTATCGTGTATATAACGAAAATGAATTTTGGGGAATAGGCACGGTCAAAGAAAGCGTGCTAAAAATTAACGCATATGTCAGATAAGGTGATTAGGCCTACCGTAATTGCGCTGGGATACTTCGACAGCGTACATAGGGGGCATCAAAGGGTAATAGAAGTAGCAAAAAATTATGCAAATGAACACGGACTTACTTTAACCGTATTTACTTTTAAGGGCAACCTAAAAGCAATGCTTAACGCCGATGGCGATAAGATGGTGTATTTACCCAAAGAGCGTGAAAAAATACTTAAAGATTTAGGTGCAGATGAAGTATATTTTGCACCCGTGGATTTTTCGTTTTTATCGCTTGGTAAAAAATCTTTTTTAACTAAGATTAACAAAAAATTTGACATTAAGTGTTACGTTAGTGGAAAAGATTACAAGTTCGGTAAATTTGGACTTGGTACGGTAGAAGATTTAAAGGCTTATTCACAAGAAAAAGGACAAGACTATATAGTTGTTGATACGCTTAATGCAGACGACGGGAAGATATCTACAACAAGGATAAAAAAACTTTTAACTAATGGTGACGTTAAAAAGGTAAACGAACTTTTAGGTCGTGAATATTCGGTAACGGGTACGGTTTATAAGGACAGAATGATTGGCGGGGCACTTGGTTTTCCCACTCTTAATATGCGTCTTGACAAGGATAAATTCCGCTTGCAAGACGGTGTGTATTCGGGCGACGTTGATATCGACGGCAAAAATTATCGTGCCATAATCAATTATGGCGACCGCCCAACTTTCAACCTTGTAACAAAACTTATTGAAGCGCACGTCATTGACTACGACGGCGATTTATACGATAGAACGCTTACCGTCAACTTCAAAGCACGCATGAGGGACGTTAAAAAGTTTATAGACGCTGAATCATTAAAAGAACAGCTTGCAATAGATTTGGCGGAGGTAAAGGCGGGTAAGTATGATTAAATTTGGACCAAGTGGCAATTCAGTTGCTTTTGCAAGCGCAGGCTTTTCTAAGAGTGAAGATTCGGCAACGTGGGTAAAAAATTTAGGACTTAATTGTTTTGAATATTCGTTTGGTCGTGGCGTTTCGCTTTCTGATGAACGTGCTTTATCAATAGGCGAAGCGTTTAAGACGGCAGGCGTTGAGATAAGCGTTCACGCACCGTACTATATAAACTTTGCTAATCCCGACGATGATATGGCGGAAAAGTCTTATAATTACGTTTTGCAGTCTGCTGAAAAGGTAAAACTTATGGGCGGACAAAGGGTAGTTTTTCACCCTGCAAGTCAAGGCAAAATGAAAAGGGAACAAGCAGTTGAACTTACCATAAAACGCCTTGAAATTCTTCGTGATAAAATATACGAAAACGGACTTGAAAATTTAATATTTTGCCCAGAGACTATGGGTAAACTAGGTCAAATAGGCACTATTGAAGAAGTAACTTCGTTTTGTAAAATTGATAAAATTTACGTTCCGGC
>JAZNFN010000061.1:0-14400 GCA_045576035.1 Christensenellaceae bacterium | reverse complement strand
CCGTTATCACTAGGCTGAGAGCAACCGAAAGCCGTCATACTTGCAACAAATATCATCGCAAGCACTACTATCATAATTGAAAATTTATTTCTCTTCATTGTTTCTCCTTTTTCATAATCAATTTAATGATTATTCAATATCCTGCCTATTATCAAGTATCTTAGACGTTTCTTGAAGATATAGTTTTTCCGCTTCTAAGTCGTTGGTTGTAAAATAACCTTTGTGGTAGGTATATCTCCAATATCTAAGTGCCACTTCTTCGCCCAAAATTCTAAATTTCAACGTTTCTTTTTCAGCAACGCTTAAATTAGAATTATCAATTTTTTCATACGCGCTGTAAACGTAATCTAAAAGTTTATCTATTGTTTCCCACGACCACCATTTTTCGTCTGTATAGTGTGCGCCTGCGTTCTTATCGTCAAAACACTTTGAACAACTATATCCCGTTTTGTAGTTTACGATTGTGGTAAGTTGACGGAGTTCTTCATAGTATGCCCAAATTTCATCTGCCGCAACTTTATAGTAACGGTTGATAAAGTCTTTTGCTACCGTATCAAAATCCCTTGTATACGGGTCTTCTAAATATTCGTTGAATATATAATGACGAAGTCTATCAAACGGTGCGTGGTCCATTTCAGTAGGTGCGTGATAACTTATATATTCTATATTGTATTTTTTATAGTTCTGCGCCCAGTTTTGGAAATGCCCCCAGTTGTTAAAGAACGTATAGTAGTTTCTGTAATCGCAACCGTAAACGTAAACGCCAAGGTGCTTAGTTACCTTAGACCAACCGACAAGGTTTTTATAGTCTTTTGCGTTAACGTCGCATTCTGGGTCATCTAAGCCGTGTGAATAACACGCACTGATAGGACACCAATAAACCCCTACGTTATCTCTTGCCGTAACGTAAACGTTTCCGTTATCGTCAACGGGTGGTTGTTCAAACGACAAGTAGTTTAAGAACGTTAGTTTAACGTCTTTATTAACCTCCGGGTGTTTTTCAAAGAACTTTTCGTCTTCCAAATTTTTAGATATTTCGTTCATAAAGTCAATTGAAACACCACCGTGCGTATAACAAGTTTTTAACTTTTCTACACACCACGGGCAACTACAAGCACCCATATCGTCACGGTTACCAAGTTGCATATATTCAGCGTTTGGTTCGTTGATAAGTAAGTCTTTAACAACTTCGGTAACGTGCGCTCTAACTTCTGGCTTAGATAAGCAAAGATGTCCATTTATAAACCAAGCAAAACCATTTTCGTCTATAACGTCAGCCCTTACTTTTGCTCTCATTGCTTCTTTTTCTTCGTCCGTTGCCTCAATTTGAGCCAACTTTTCTTCTACTAACGCATCGATTTCTTCGCCACGAGCTTCTTCCATTAAAGTATTTGCTGTGGAAGTAGTTATCAACGTGTGCAAGTTTGAAAGATAAGATGAATACAATTGACCTTCTAACGTTCCGCCGCCTTTGTGCGATGCTTGAAGTTGACCCATTCTTGCGTTATCGTATCTAGCGTCATACCCGAAAGCATATTGGCTTCTCCAAGTAACGTAATCATAGAAAGGTTTATACTTGAAGTCTTGGAAGTCTAATAGCGCTAACTTTTCGGTAGGTTCAAACGTGATTTCATCAAAAGCATAAATTTTCCAGCCAATTTGATACTTTAAGAATTGATATACTGAGTTAGTTATGCCGTAACCTTTTGCGCCCGTCAAATACACGTTTTCATTTTCAACGTCAAGATAAGCGCCGTTTGCACCGTACTCTGCGGTTGTTACAACAGACTCTTTGCCTGCCGCTCTACCGATAAAAATGTATTTGCCTTGCGATAAGTCAATTTCACTAGCCTTTAATATAGGTAAAATTACACCTGTTGATTGCTGAATAAACAATTGCAAATCGCTTGAAGCAAGGTTTTCATAAATATTGCTTTCATCAGGAACAACAATTTTATATTTGCTTGTACCGTTTTCAACAAGATATACGGTTTGCCCGTTTGCGTCTTTAACAACGTCAAACGCTGCTTCTTCTAAACTACTTGTTGGTGGTTCAGTAGGAGTGTTACAACTACAAGACATTGCCGACATACCAATCATTAACATTAATAATAATGAAATTATTCTAATAATTTTTTTCATTTTGCTTCTCCTACTGTACTTTTAAGCTGAATTCGTTATAAGTTGTATTGCCCGAAGCATCTAATGCAACCATACGAATTTTATACGGACCTTTAACTTTGAAAGTATATTTATAAGCGTCCTTTTCTTTCTCTAAAACTTTCCATTCGCCCGTTGGCATAATTACATAATAGTAAGTTTCAACAGCGCCAGAATCGTCTTCTGCAACAATCTTAGGTAATGTGATTGAATCGCCAACCTTATATTCTGTGCTTAAATCAAACCTACTAGAAATTGTTGGGTTGGTTTTATCTACGATATAGATAGTTGCATAGATAGTAGTTGTGTTGTAGCTCGAATCACACGCATAGTAGCGCACGCTATAAGTTCCAGCAGTATCGCTACTTAATGCGTAATCTTCATAAATAGGTCCTTCATAAACCGTACTAGACTTTCCACTTAAACCTTTAAATGAGATTATTACCTTAAACTCATCAACACTCCCGAAAACGTCCCAAGCCTTAGCACCGCTTACAAAAGCCTCTTCGCCAACGTCAAACGACCTAACTAACGCTACGTCCTTGTTAAGATTTATCGTTGGAGACATCAAGTCATTAACGTTTCTTGTAAACGACTGCCTATTTAACGTAGCCATTTTCAACATAGCATTTTGTTCATACTCTACTAGTTCAATGCTAAAATATACTGATTCACTACTAAAACCGTTAAAAGCTTCACCGTTTGAATAATTTTTTATTTCACCAATTGTTCCAAGTCCGCCTATTACTTTGTTTTTGCTTAATTCAAAAGAAATATCTTGCCTTGTATCTTGAACAAAAGAGCCTGCAACGAACCCTATTCTTTCATTGTTGATAAACATTACGGGACCGTCGTTACTATGGCAAATATCAAATTCAACTTTTTCACTAGCGTTAACGCTGTCTATAAGTGTAATTCTAACTTTTGAAACTTGACCTTTACTAACGTCAAAACCAACGCTAAAATTATCTGCGCATAGTGAGTTTGCAAAATCAAGAGTTGGTACACCGCTGTCGTTTGCGGTAAACCAAATACCCGTTTTATTAACTTCGCTAAAATCAAAGTTATTAGGCTTAAAATACCAATTATTAAAGTTTTCCTCAGTAGGTGCTTGCAATGCTTCTACTTGATACTCTAATACCGATTGACCTGCGTGATAACTTACGGTAAATTGTCCTGCTTTATTCGGGGTATAAATTCCGCTGTTAGTAGTGCCGTCAATCTTTAACGTTACGTCAACGTTTGTCTTGTTCCCCAATGCGTCAACAGAATAAGCTTCGGGCATAGGGAAGTTTACTTGATGCCCAACACGAACAGCTTTTGGAATTGTCGGTTCAATAATTATGGGTGAATCGGGCACAACAACTTTTATGTTTTGAGCAAAAGTTTCGGTTACGCCCGTGATATCGGTAACTTTATATTCTAACGAATAATTAGCATAGTTCCCTTCAAGGATTTTTGGAACAAAGTAACTGTATAAACCTTCTTTTTGTAGTTCAACTTTTTCGCCGTTTAATAGTAGTGAACTTTCTACCGCTAAGTTGCCTGAACCGCCAATTGCTTTACCGTCATACAAATAAACTTTATCCGCACCAAGATATACTTGTGAAGGAATTTTATTGTCAAACACATATCCAACTTCTTGTTCGTAAGAATTTCTTACGAAAACGTCAACCGTCTTTTGAACTTTTTGTCCGTTTGCTAACGTTACATTGTAAACGATAAAGTACCAGCCTGCGTTCTTGGTTGCAAACCTTCCGTCCTTTATAGCAACTAAGTCCGAACCGTAAAATACGTTGACGTCGTTAACTTTTTTAACACCGTTTAAAGGCGAATATGCAAACGCATCAAACACAGGATAAGTTGAATTTTCGCCCGCAACACCGTACGGCAAATTATACAAATCGTAGCCTTGCGTATCAACGGTAATTTGTGCTTTATCATCAGAAATTGTTTTGCCACCAACGTTTATTCCAGCAAGTTCCTTAACTAATAAAGACGCTTTTGCCCCTGCTAAGGGAACAACGTCAACCGTAACGTAAACTTCGTTGGTTGTAAAGCCTGAAAATTTATTTTCGCCAAGACCTGAGTCTAAGTAATCCATAACTAAATAGTCATACTCAGTTTTCCAAGAACGGTTGGTATTGTAGTCCACCCTTCTCATTCTAAGTTGACTACTATCCGTATCGAAATAGAGAGCGATTGACTTCCAGTCTGGACTTCTTGCAGGAACAAGTCCTCTAAAACTCAACTGAGAAGACGTTCCCGCTCCGTTTAATATACCGTCCCAACTATATCCTAATCCAGCGTACTTTCCACTTTCAGAACATCTCATATAACTGTTGTTAAGTTCGTTAGCAAAAGTCGCGCCGTCAAAGAAAAATATAGTTAAATATTTGTTTTCATCGAAAACGTCAGTTAAAGTAATAGTTATATTATCGATATCACAAGTACCCATTTTTTGTGGCAAAACTAAAAAATCAATAAAATTTTCTTTTTTGCTCAAATCAAAAATGCCGTTATATCTAAAACTCATTTTTTCGCCAATGGGTGAGCTAACTTTAACGCCGTGATATACGTCCATAGTCTCTTTGGGTGAAGTAACTTCCGATTCAAAGGTACACCCTTCATTATTGTAAAATACCGATATTACTTGTGCATTATCTTGACCTGTAACGTTACTTTGTCCTGCTTCGTTTGCGTTTACCGCAAACATAGCAACTATTGAGCTTAACATCACTATTGCCAAAATAAAGCAAACGTATATCTTTTTTTTGGTAAAACTCATATTATTCTCCTTATATACTAGCCTAAAAAATTTAAATCAACCTTTCAGCCCACCTGCTGAAATATTGCCCATAATTTTGTTTTTAAATATACAGAACAAAACTACTGTTGGGATACAAACTATCATACTTGCTGAAAGCACTGCCGGCGCATTATCGCCTTTGGGCGAAATCAAATATTTCTGCAAGCCGTAAGCTATCGTAGGTCTTTTTGGCATATAAACCATTGGCGTTTGATAGTCGTTCCAGAACGAAATAAACTGCATTATTCCAACCGCAAACATTGAAGGCATTACCATTGGTAGATATATCTTAAAAAACACAGAAAAATGTCCTGCCCCGTCTATTTGTGCTGATTCGCCATACGCATTTGGTATGGACTTAAACGTTGCGTGTAACACCAAAAAGTACACCCCGTAAAAACCTGCATTATAATAGATAATTCCCAAAATGTTGTTATCCATTGAAAGAGCTTTCATAATACTGATTGTTGCTGCCATAGTACCAACTACGGGTAAAATCATTGTAACTACTACAACCGTATATAAAATTTTGCCAAAAAACGTATCGTACTTAGCACAGAAATATGCCGTAAACGCTTTTGCAAAAACTCCGGCAAACGCAGAGCCTACCGCATACAACAAGCCGTAAATAAACTGTGTGGGAATATCTGCATAGTTGTTGCCTCTTATTTGAATTTTCATTCCTTCCCAAGCATCAACAAATGCTAATTCTTCAAGTTTGAAAGGATACTTTGACCAGTTAGGCAAACCGAACACGTTACTATCTAAATAGAAGTCATAAACGTGCTTAAATGCTGTTTGTATCATAAAATAAATGATATATAATATTGACAAACAGTAAATACCAACAAAAATCCACGTTATAATACTTGCGGCATCTAATTTTACTTTACGTTCTTTAAGTTTTACTTTACAACCGTTTATATTTACACTATTCTTCACGATTAATCCTCCTTTGGCCCAACCCTTTCAAGCAGTTTCTTAAACAGAAGTACGATAGGCGCAGCAACTAACGTAAACACTACACCCGCTGTTGCAGCCGTTGGATAATCAACCGGTGCTTTTGTAGTATCTGCAACTAATAAGAATAGCCAGAAACCAAAAGTATAAGAACGTTCGTCTGCCATTTTACTGCCATAGAACGAATAAAGTGGTCCTTGGTTTGTAAAAAAGCCTGCAAGCCCTGTCATCATAAATACAACGATAGTCGGATAGATTGCCGGCAAAATAATGTGCCATAATCTTCCTATCGTATTTAGTCCGTCAATCTCACCGTATTCAACTACACTTGCGTCAACAGCGGTCATAGCACCAAGATATAACACTAAGTGCCCAGCTAGTCCAAAGTACGCTGTATAAATAAGCATTATATCAAACTGATACGGAACAGAATAAAATGCATTCATCGGCCAACCTAAAAGGGGAATTAAACCGTCGTTGAATATAAATTTGAAAGCACAAACCCAAACCATACCCGAAATCATTGATGGAAGCATTAAAACAACTTTAAAAAGTTCTGCCCCTTTGACTTTTAAGAATAAGCAATAACTTATAATTATGCTTATCGGCAAAGACGCTATCGTTGACACCAAATAAAGCAACGATGAGTTTTTCAATGAATACACGAGCGACGTTTCGGTAGACAAGCCAACAAAGAATTCCCTAAAATTCCCAAACAAGTCACCGTTCTTAAAAACAAAGACGCCGTCCTGATATTCTTGAAAAGATAATAAAATTGTGTTAACGTTAACACCTAAATAAAAGATGCAAAACTGTGATAAAGGTATAAGTAAAATTACAAAAAAGAAAAAATATTTTTCAACAAGTGATTTTTTATCAACTTTTATTTTATTTTTACTTTTCAGTACTTCGTTATTAACGTTTTCTATATGACTTGTCATTTAGTATAGCTCCTTTAACTTACCTGTTCCAAGTTTCTTCCGAATAGTTCCCAAACTGACCTAAAACCATATCAATTGATGGATTTTGTAGATAGAAATGTGACGTGGGGTCAAAGTCAAACCAATATTTGAATTTTGTTGCCTCAGATTCAATTCTGCCACTTCTAATGCCACAGCCCCAAACAATATCTGTGTTTTTATCTTCCATCATAGTAAGTATGCTTTGCATAAATTTCGTACATTCTGCTTTTTCATCGGTCGTAAACTCATAGTCGTAAGGACGTAAGAAAGAACCGATTTGAGTTGAACGAACAAGCATTTGTCTGCTGTGCATAAATTTAATAAATTCTTTTGCTAAATCCATTTGCTGTGCTTGTGCACTTATAACAACTGACGAGTGTGCTGAGTTTTGCATAACCATAACTTGTCTGTTATCTTCTTGTTGAGACACAACGCCCGATTTTAATTCAGTGCCCTTAAAACTTGGAATAGGAAGAATTTTAAAGTTTCTCTTTCCAAAGCCCCAGTCGGGATTGGTATCTTCCATATCGTCAAACCATTCTCTTGCTTCTTCTTCCCAATAACTACCTTCTGCAAACATCGCAATAGGCGTGCCTTCTTGAATAGATTTAACGTATAACATTTGAGCCATAGTGTGCGTAGTCGTTATAGCCATAGCTTTTGATGAAAAATATTTAGTATCTGACATAATATCCGCAAAAGCTCTTACTGCTGCTAATCTTCCTTCTTGGTTACCTAATTGCCAAGCGTTTGCATTGTTAATAGGACCATACTTAGTATGAGTTCCGTCTAACGTGTAAAGTAAATCGTAGTTGTTTGCACCTTCGTAGTTAGCATATATTGAACCAGCCAAGTATTCTTTGGGGTAAGTATTATTTCCCGACCACATAAACGGTGTAACGCCCTTGTTATAAGCCATATCATATAACAATTCCTTAAACTGCTCCCACGTTGCAGGCATACCGTCGTCGTATGTACCCAATTCACCGTCAGGTCCTTTGCCACAGTTTCTATTGTCAATATCTTTTTGTTTTGCACCTATCGTGCCGTCAGCCTTAAAATACAAGCCTTTTTGGTCAAATAAATCAGCATCGTAAATACCGCTACCAGGGTATACTGCAAAGGGAATAGCGTAAAACTTAGATTTTTCTTCCGATGCATCTAAATCATAGTAATCCCTGTATTCAGGAATCATTCTATCGCTTATACTCTTGGGACCCTTGTCTAATAAATTACCGTCATTGTCGTAGTTTTTCTCTGTAACAATATCAGTAATGTCTGCAAGAACACTTGCCCCTTCATACTGTGCCGTATATAGTACGTTGTAATCAAGTTCATCTAAAATGTACAAATCGTAACCGTTATAGGGCATATTTTGTGTCAAGTTCATCGTGTTGAATTCGTCTACTTTGTTAGTGATTTCGACTTCAACACCTACTTTACCGTCTTCACCTTCGTAGTCAGCATAAGCAAGTTCAAATTCCTTAGCCACTTCATCTATCCAAACGTGACCAAAGCCTCTGTCTCTATTACCTATTGCTAAAACGGTCTTTGTCCCTCCGTCTCCACCACTAGGTTCATCACTAGGCGTTGAACACGCCATAAATGACATCGTAGATAGCATTAAAATAAACACCATCAGCATACTAATAAATTTTGTCTTTTTCATATTTTGCCTCCAAAAATATATATTTTTTTATTTTTAAAATCACAACAAAACCATCTACTACATTTTATTGTTTTTATCTTTACCACCAATGAAGAACTTTTTCAGGGCGCCTATCGTCTGGAACGCGTTTATTAGTTTTAATACTCTTGATTATTTGACGTGCCGAATAAGATACAAAATCAAACATTTCTTCTCTGCGAACAAATATTCCACCAAATTTATCAAACGGTTTATAGGCTTCATTTTTGATTTTAGCAAGATAAACATCTGCTTCTTTGGCAACTGACTCTGCCCTTTCGACTATATCGCCTTGTGGTTTTTCACCCGTCTCAAAGTATTTGTCTGCCTCAACGTATAAATCCATATAATTTTTAAGCAAACGACACAGTTTAGCAGTAATGCTTGATGCTTTATGCAAGAACTCTAAATGCTCTCTTGTTTTATTAGGTAAATCATCATTTTCAAGAATTTCTTCTAAAATTTCTTTTGCAGTATAAGTTGCGAGCGCGCTTTCAGCAAATCTTTCACGGAATTCAATTTGACGCTCTCTATCCACAGGAGTATCCCAAAGCATAGGAAGATTTTTCCTGAGAAGTCCTGACCAAAGTTCTACGTTAGCAAAAGTAAATATAGGGCATTCGTTTTCTTTTCCACTTATACGGTAAAGGTCTGCTATACGCTTAGCGTATTTTTCGCCAAAAATAAGTTCGCAAGACCTTTCTAAAAGACCGTCCTCTCCATAAAGACCTTCATCACGAACTAAACCTGCTGAAAAGTCTTCGTAGTCCCTTGTCATTTTTTTGAAGTCTTTACTTATTTCGCCCAAATTATAGAAAGCAGAATTGTTTTGATTCCACAAATATTCCGCATCTGCATACTGCGTTGTTTTTTGTATAGCGTTGCCATTTGCACAAATAACTAAATCTGCGTTTGGCATAAACTTTATATATGCTCCGCACGGCGTAAACCATTTATCTCCATAATAACCGTCGCCATTTATAAAGTAAACACAACCGTACGACTGCACTGATTCGTCTATCATATTAAGGCGCATTCTATCGTCGTCATGCTGAACGAACGCTTCACGGAAAATAGGAATTACTCCGTCCGTTCTCTTAGCGTATTTCATAACCGCCGCCCAGAATTTACGGCACTTTTCAAAATAACTGTCTACAATATAATGATCAGCGTACCCTGGACTTACAGGACAAATAATTGCTTCTGGGAATTCTTGTTTTAACGCTGTTACAATTTGGTCAAAGAACGCCGCAAACGCACCAGCCGCACCGTCTTTGGCATATAGGTCGTCGTTAGGATAAAGTTTTTTACACCTTGCACACCTTGATAGCCAAAGCGCTTCGTGAATTTCACAAGCATCTACGTTGTGTAGATATAAAACTCTTGTACCCGTTTCTCTCATATATTCAAGCATTTCTTGAATTTTGTCGTTGGTAAGTTCGGTATTAGTTAAACAAGTACCAAACGTACGACCTTTGACTTCTGAAATGTCAAACACGTCGTCAATTTCCTTGTTTAAGCCTTGTTTACATTTACCGATACATTCGTACTCTTCGCCGTCAGGATAAGGATATTTGTTTTTGAACACTTTTCCCATAAAGGTATAACTAGCGCTCTGACCATACCCCATACCGTACCCACCGACCATAGTGAGCATTCCGCGCGCCATTGCATATTCCGAAATGCTTTTCATCGCTTTGTTATAACCGGGAAAACGGTCGCAAGCAAACCCGAACGCATCGTAGTACATAAGATTTAATTTTGCTTTTACCATATCGTCGATTGCTTGGTAAATTCTCTTTAAGGCATTTTCAAGTCCATCGCCGAAATCGTAAGACCAAACGGCACTTTCCGCCCAAAGCGTATTCATATTGCCACGGTATCTTATGTTAGGTCTATCCTTAATAACAATTTCCTTAGGGGCATTACCGTAAAGTTGCAAAAGTGTCATAACTCCGTAGAAAAATCCAGCCGAATTTTGTGCCGTAATCGTAACGATACCGTCTTTACGGGTTAAAATGTAGCCTTGCTCTTTTGCGTTCTTTTGTTCAAAGAACTTATCGTCCCCATAAACTAATACAAGTTTTTCCGCACACGTTTGCTCTAAGCAAAATTTTTCTTTAAGATAGTTAATGGCATTTTCTATCATCTGGTTAGTTTCTATCTTTAATTCAATAGCCGAAAACCCATTTAATTTCTTTAATTCTTTTGACTTTTCAAACAACTGTGGTGTAGGTATGATTTTCATAGTCGACTCCTTTATCTCCCTTTTGTTACTTACCCGTTTATATTGGGCTTTTATAATATATCGTCCCCGTGCATTTGGTTTATAATTTCTAGTAACGGTTGTTCTTTTGTAGAAACTTCGTCGTGCTCTACTGAGCAAAGCCACATACAGTTGCCAAGTTTTACACCTAAAAGCCTACTTGCTTGACATTTTTCGCCACTCGTTAAATATAAATACGGCGTAGTAACGTTTTCTTTTAGAAGTTTATAAGTATTAATCGTTTGCAAAAATTCTTCGTCAGTATTACACTTAGAAACAATTTTCACAAAATCAACGTCACGACTTTGTTGTGCAAGTGCTATTTCTAAAATCTTTTCCGAACCTGTAAAGCCATCTATTAAATGGCTACTCATCAGAACTCTTCCGCCTTTGTCGTGAATCTTCTTTATAAGTTCTTTTTGTTTTTTAACCGCATTTTCATCATACGTTAGTTGATATTCTGCCGCACAAAACATATCGCCCATAACGTCTAGTATCAAATTGCTATTAATATCTAAAAGTGCAACTAATTCATTTGCCAACTGGTCGTGTGTTTTATCCGTGTTTTCACCCGTTTTATAGTTTGTTACATATACAGGCTTATCTTTACACGCTGAAAAAATTCGTGCCAATTTTTCAGTAATTTTTTCCTCATCTTTCAATAAACAGAGTTGCACCCCGAATATATCAGCGCCGAGTTCATGGCCTTTTTTATAAGTTCTATCGTTCTTTCTGCCGTTAGACCTCTAACCATAGCAGTTTTATACGGCTTCTTAACGTTTACTTGTTTCATTTTCACCATTCCTTATAATCTAATATGTGCAATTTTTAGTAACCCCGTACGCACGATCTACCGCCGTCTATCATATAGTTGCAACCATTAATAAACCCTGCCTTGTCAGAACATAGATACATAATTAAATCAAAAACTTCTTGTGGCTAACCTTGCCTACCGATAAGCGTCTTCATTCCACCCATACCAGGTCTTGTCATTACAGGCCTTGTCAAACACAACAACATCTTACCCCATAAGGCGCACCAAGTATTGCCATTGACTCTGTAAGTCCTGTCATTACTGCTGATTTAGATATTGTATAATCAGAACCAGCGGGGTCCCCTTCTACACCTTTAATTGAACCTATATTAATTATAACGCCACTCTTTTGCGCCCTCATAATTCTCATAACTTCGTGACAATAGTAAATGGGTGCCATTAAGTTTATATCCATACCCCATTTAATATCTTTTATATCTCTATCGCAAAACTCACCAAAAGATTGACGCATTCTGCAAGAACTTCCGCCCGCCATATTTATCATAAAGTCAACGCTTTTGAATTTTTCCATTGCCGTATCAACCGTGTATTTTACTTGTTCAAATTCAGTTATATCGGCAGTTAAACACAAAGCGTTAGGCATTTCTTTATTTATTTCTTCCAATGCTTGTTTGTTTATGTCCACAAGAACAACGTTTGCACCTTCTTTGTAAAAATTTTGACCACAAAGAAGTCCCATTCCAGAAGCACAGCCCGTTATAATAACAGTCTTACCCCTTATATTGCATAATTGGTTTCTCCTTTTTACATAGTGTTTAACAAAATCGCTATATTTTTTACTAAAATGCAGATTACAATCCCATTGTACACAGTATTGCGTACTAACTTTCTTAATTATAAAACAATTTTTTACCGAACACAATAAAAAATGTTGCTTTATTTTTCAAAAACTTGTATAATATTGCTATGGATAAAAATAATAAAGTTTTCGAAAAAATCAATAAAGGATTCTTTGCACACACCTACCGTTGTGACGGCGTAGCATCAAATTTCCACTTCCACGAAGTTTATGAAATTTACTACTTGGAAAAAGGAAACCGAAGTTATTTAATCAACGGCAAAAGCCATCACGCTACTCCCGGCACGTTTATCCTTATTCCCCCAGGCATTCCACATCAAACTTCCGGTACGGCTTTTAAGCGTAGATTAATACACTTTAACAGTTCAACGCTCTCACTTGTTTTTAATAGAGAATACATCTCAACCTTATTAAAACCTTTTGAGCAAACCTGTTTCTTTTCTGCGCAAAAAAACCACGACTATATACTGAGTTTGTTTAATAATGCAGAAGCGGCATATAAAAATAACGATTGTGAATCGTTCCTTATTGAAGTAGCAAGACTGTTAAAGTTTATCGGCACACAAGAGCCTAATACGCAAGAGCAAGGCGATTCAAATTTATTGTATGAAATTGAAAATTATATACACGAAAATTTGCTTGATATAAAAAGCCTAGACGATTTAGCAAAAAAGTTTTTTATCAGCAAATATTACCTTTGCCATCTTTTTAAGAAGAATAAAAACATTGGCGTTATGGCTTATATTATGGATATTAAAATCCAAAAAGCCGCAAACCTACTAATTTCAACAGATAAAAAAATAAATGAAATTTGCGAACAAACAGGGTTTAATTCAGAGTATTATTTTAGCAAGTGCTTTTCTTCTGCTTTGGGTTTGCCACCTAGCAAATATAGAAAAACGTTTAGAAATTCTTCAATCGATAAAAGCAAATAAAAAAATTGCAACAAAAAATGCTAACGAAAAAATTCGTTAGCATTTTATCGTACAACTAAAAACACACGATAATGCTCTCCTTTTTTAATTTGATGTTTATATAATTTATGTAAAGGAATTGATAATGAGAGAATTTAAGCCAACAGATGTTTTAATATCTTTTCAATCTGGGCAATTCAGTGGTCTTTCTCACGAGTGGGATAACACTAACGTTTTAATGCCTACATCTGCCTTATGCTATATAATAGAAGGCAAAATAGAATTAAAGTTCAACAATACGGTGTTTGACGTTAAACAAGGAGACTTATTTTTAATTTCCGCAGGTACTCTGCACGACCGTAAAGTTGCTGACCAGTTTGAATACACTAGACTTTTATGATTTCACATTAATATCACTATAAATTAGGGAAAAATTTGGGGAGCGAAAACCTAAAAAACAATAGACTATATCTAATGATTTAACACTTTCATTTTGCGGTTCGAATCCTGTTAGGAGGGATAATTTTACTATACAACAGCAGTTCCTGTGACAAAATCTATCGAAGCTTTCTTCTATAAAATTGCAATAAAAAAATCCTGTATGAGCGTAAAAATTAAAAAATATGGGTCTCTAAGTATTTTTCTTATAGACCTATACAAATGACTGTCCCTGATAGTCGCTCCTACGCTTGCGCTACGGAGTCCTCTTCCATCAAAGATTGCCCGTCATTTGACGGACGAACATTCAGTTCTCGTCTTCGGCAAGGAGCAACAAAAAATCCGCTGACCTATTGGTCAACGGATTTGTTTGGCTATTACTTATAAAAAAGCTGTCAGTGTATTGTTATTTTAATCACACAAAGCTTCTTACTTATTACACGTCCCTTGATTAATTAAGAAAACAGAATTTGATTCACGATACTTTGCAATTTTTCTTGTGCGCCGCTTTCTACTTTTTCTACTTTACCTAATTTTTCCGCATAGGCAGCAAGCGAACATAAATCCGCC
>JAZNFN010000060.1:0-19159 GCA_045576035.1 Christensenellaceae bacterium | reverse complement strand
AAGCAGTAAACGACCTGCAACGATGTTTATAATCACTTAAAAAAAATTTAAGGCGCATAATTTTATTAAAGTAAAAGTATGCGCCTTAAACATCGTGTTAAGTTAAGTTATTTCTTATTCTTCAGAAATAGCCTCTACGGGGCAACCTGCTGCACAAGCACCACAGCTCATACAAGCTTCGGCGTCGATAACGTATTGATTTTCGCCTTCGCTGATAGCGCCACAGGGACAAGTGTCTGCACAAGCACCGCAAGAAATGCATTGGTCACTAATTTTGTATGCCATTAGAGTAATCCTCCTAAATTAATTAACATAATTATTATATCACAAACTTTTTGATTTGTAAACAACTAATCTAATATTTTTTTCATATCTTCTGAAACGTGGTCGTCGTCATCATCGTCGGGCTTGTTGTTTTTGCCACCTTTCTTAAAATCAAGCCTATCAACAGGGAAATCTTTATAAAGTTCACTGCCGTCGCCCTTGGTGATTTTTACTTTTGATATTAGTTTTAACATATCGTTACCGATAACGACTCCGTCGCCTTCGGGCGTGCCGACCGTTGCGCCTATCTTTGGCATCTTTTTATAAACTTCGGCATAATAGTCGTTTTCGTACTCTAAGCAACACATAAGTCTTCCACAAAGTCCACTTATTTTGCCGGGGTTTAGGTGAAGTCCTTGCGTCTTTGCCATTTTTATTGTTACCTTACCAAATTCAGGCATACAACTTGCACAGCAACACTCTCTTCCGCACGGCGCTATACCACCCAAAATCTTTGTTTCATCTCTTATGCCAACTTGCCTAAGTTCAATGCGCAAGTGGAATTTTGCAGCCAAGACTTTAACAAGTTCTCTAAAATCGACCCTACCATCCGACGTAAAGAAAAACACTATCTTTTTTCCATCAAATGCGTATTCGCACCCGATTAACTTCATCGAAAGTTTAAGTTCTTCTATCTTTTTATTTGCGTACTCTAACGCTTCGGGTATCTTTTTTTCGTTGTCTTTAACAGTCTTTTCATCCTTTTCAGTAGCCTTTCTTACAATGGCTTTTAAGGGATGGACTATTTCGTTATCGGGAACTTCTTTAAGCCCAAAAACAACGGTAGCATACTCTAAGCCCTTTGCGGTTTCAACAATTACGCCAGACTTTTCGGCATAATCAGTTTCGCCTTCCGCTGGCGCAAAATAGTATGTTTTGGCGGTGTTTTTGAACTTTACGCCTATAATTTTTGCCATTTATACTTTCCCTCCAAAATTTGGAACAACAGCCACTCTGTAAGCATAGTGGCGTTCATATTGAATTTCTTTCTTTTATTTGCTTCAACGATGGTGTTTAGTGCGTGCAAGACTGAACCTGTATTAAAGCGTGTTGCCTTTTTAAGTTCTATTGTTACCGATTTGTTTAGCACAAGGTCTTCCTTTTTTTCTATGATAACAAGTAAGTCCCTTAGCAGTAAATCAAGCACGGATAAAAACTTTGAAAAATCGCACTTTGAGTTGGTAATTTTAGTTGAATATGCCAAAACGTCCTTACTTGACTGCATATTAACTATAACGTCTAGCGCCAAATCAAACACGTCTTTTAGCGTTTGGTCGCCATACAATGAAAGCGCACCACCAACCGTTCCATCCGAACACGCTATTGCACTTTTAAGCAGTTCGTGGTCAATGCAATCGTCCTTTAAAGCATCGAACAACACGCTTGGTGTAAAAGCGGAAATTTCAAGTTTTTTAACCCTTGACTTTACCGTAGATAAAAGCGGAAATTCGCTCGTTGCACCTAATATAATATGTACACCGTTGGGTGGTTCTTCTAACGTTTTTAAAAGTTTGTTTTGTGCCGAAGCGTTCATTGTTTCGGCTTTGTTTATTATAAAAATCTTTTTGTTGCTCTCGACAGGACGCAAGTAACTTTCTTCAATTAAAGCATTTACGTCTTCTGCAAGCACTGCGCCGTCCTTTTGCGGATAAAAAATAACGTCGGTAAAATTTTTTTGGTCAATGAGACTACACGACCTACAACTTCCGCACGGCTCATTACTATCGCAAACCATAAGTTTTGCAAAAAGTTTAAGATACTCTTCCATCATTTGCCCGTCGGGGCTTAAAATTAAGTAAGCGTGCGAAAGCCTACCGCTTTCTTTGTCACCCTTTATCGTGCGATATGCGCCCGTGTTTTTTAAGAGACTTAAAAGGTCTATCATAAAACACCTTTTTCTTTAAGTGCGTTAATGATTTTTAAATGCGTTTGCTCTTTTTCGCCACTTGCGTCTATAACGATAATGCGGTCTTTATACTTTTCGGCAAGCGCCAAATACCCACCGTAAACTTTGTTGTGAAATTCCATACCCGAAAGTTCAAGCCTATCCGTCTTATCCACACCGCCCTTTCTTTTAAATGCTTGCTCTGGTGGAAGATTTAAAAATAGCGTATAGTCGGGCATAAAGTTCTTGATTGCGTAATCGTTGATTTTTTCAACAAACTCAACGCCAAGCCCCCTTGCATAGCCTTGGTATGCAAGCGATGAGTCTATAAACCTATCGCAAAGTACAAGTTCGCCCCTGTCTAATCGGGGTTTAACGTTTTCTTTTAACAGTTGAACCCTTGCGGCAGCGTACAATAGCGCTTCGCACTCATCAGTCATAGAAACGTTTTTACCGTCCAAAATAACGTTCCTTATCTGCTCCGAAACGGTCGTTCCGCCCGGTTCTCTGGTAAGATAATATTGAATTTTGTTTTTCTTTAAATATTCTTCCAAAAGGTGTATTTGACGGGATTTACCAACGCCTTCACACCCTTCAAACGTAACGAACGTTCCTTTCATAATTAACCTTAATCTAAAATATTACTACATTCTTTAATAACGGTATTAAAAAATGATATTGTTTCAAACTGCAAATGCGGTTGATGTTTTAAAAAGTCAAACGCCATTATAACGACGTGCTCTGCCGTTTCACTACCCTGCATCTTAAAATATTCAGACGGATTGGTCTTGCCACCCGTAAGATATTCGACGTTTATTCCATACGGTTTTACTTGTTCTTTTTCAAGCATTGTTGCATAATCTTTTTTAGCGTTAGTGCCGTCGGTTGCAAAGTCGTATGATTGCTGATACCTTTTATAACTATATAACAACTCTGGACACTCTTCTTTTGCGTACGTCATAAACTTGTCAAAGTTATAAACGTCCATCATAAGCGCTTTGATTCTATTTGTCTCTTTGACTATGCCGTCGGCTTTTTCTTGCTCAGAACGGAAACGATTATCGCCTTTCATTCTTTCAAGGAAAACCGATTTAATCTTTTGTTCATCAAGCTGACTTAAATTTGAAAAATCCACGTTTTCAGTAGGCAAGCCGTCCTTAAAGAAGTTATCGGTCAAATACGACTTAGCATCGGCTAAAAGCCCGTCAAGAGAGTAAGCAAAACAATTATCCACTATGGTTTTTGCACGAATTGTTTGCGGTTCATCTTCGGTGCTATTATCCTTGCTTTCAGTTATAATTATATCGCCTTCTTGCACGGAAAGCCTTGTGGTTAAAACGTTAAAATCCGAACTCAAATTTTCTAGGTCTAATTCAATCACGTCGTAACTAAACGTCTTATCTTTATAACTGAAAACGCCGTCCTTTTCAAGCAAGGCATAAAACTCACCAGACGTAGTAGTAGATATGCCTTGGTCATAATAATATTTAAATTGCTGTCCCGTGGTAAGCCTTACCCCACCCATTGTGTAAATAAGTTCCCACACAAGTATTAAGATGACCGAAAACACAATCATCAAAATCCAGTCGTAAGACAAAAGTTCGGACAGTCTTTTTTTTGTTACTTTATTATCCATATTGCCCTTATAAATTATTTTTTAATGGGTTTCATCGTGGGGAACAAAATTACGTCCCTAATCGAAGCACTGTCGGTCAAAAGCATAACAAGTCTATCAACGCCGAAGCCTAAGCCACCTGTTGGGGGCAAGCCGTATTCAAGTGCAGTGATAAAATCTTCGTCGATTTTAGCGTCGTTTCCACCCCTTGCACGCTTTGCTTCAACCTGTTTAACAAACCTTTCTTTTTGGTCAATCGGGTCGTTAAGTTCACTGAACGCATTGCCCATTTCACGAGCATAGATAAAGTATTCAAACCTTTCGGTAAACGCAGGGTTTGATGGTTTTCTTTTAGCGAGCGGTGAGTTTTCAACGGGGTAATCGTAAATGATTGTGGGTTGAACGAGTTTTTCTTCAACGAAAGCGTCAAAGAACGCAATTAAAACGTGGCCTTTGGTCGCTTGGTCGCCTTCTTCAACTTCTACGCCTTTTGCCTTAGCAACGGCACGAGCGTCTTCATCGGTTGCCCAATCGTTATAATCAACGCCAGCGTATTTTTTAACCGCTTCAACCATTGTTAAACGTTCCCACTTTTTGCCCATATCAATGTCAACGCCTTGATATGTTATTTGATAAGTTCCTAAAACTTGCATTGTGATTGTGCGGTACATATCTTCGATTAAATCCATCATATCGAAGTAGTCGCTGTATGCTTGATACATTTCAACCGTAGTAAATTCGGGGTTGTGCGACCTATCCATACCTTCGTTACGGAAAATTCTACCAACTTCGTAAACCTTATCAAAACCGCCAACGATAAGACGTTTTAAGTAAAGTTCGGTTTCTATGCGAAGATACATATCTATATCAAGCGCATTGTGATGGGTTTTAAATGGTCTTGCAGCAGCGCCGATTTCAAGCGGTTGCAAGACGGGGGTGTCAACTTCTAAATACCCAACGCCGTCAAGATAACTTCTTATTGCCGTTAAAATCTTTGAACGTGCAACGAAAGTCTTTTTAACTTCGGGGTTTGCGATAAGGTCAACTTCTCTTTGACGATACCTTGTATCTTCGTCCTTCAATCCGTGATATTTTTCGGGAAGTGGAAGAAGCGACTTTGATAGAAGTTCAACCGCCTCTGCGTGAATAGAAATTTCACCCGTACGAGTAGTGAACACTTTACCACGAATACCAACGATATCGCCGATGTCGTATTCTTTAAACGCCAAATAGTCGTCGCCCAAGTCGTTTATTGATAGGTATGACTGAATAGTGCCCTTACCGTCCAAAATTACGGCAAAAGAAGCCTTACCCATAATTCTTTTGGATATAAGCCTACCTGCAACGCCAACCGTTTTGCCTTCGTATTCAGCGTAGTTGTCTTTAATATCTTGGCTGAAAGCGTCCCTGTCGTACCTAACCTTTTCAAAGGGGTTTTTGCCAGCCTTAACAAGCGCATCTAATTTTTCACGCCTAATTTTTAAAATTTCACTTAAATCTTGTTCTTCCGCAATTTGAGCGGTCTTAATTTCATCCATGACGTATTCCTTAATTAGTAAACTTTTTTAACGGTAATAGATATTACGCCTACGGGAACGGTTACGTTTACCTTGTCCCCTGCCTTTCTACCTAAAAGTGCGTTGCCGATAGGGCTTTCGTTAGAAATTCTACCTGCTTCAACGTCTGCTTCGGTAGTGCCGACTATTTCGTAAGTGTTAAGTTCGCCCGTTTCGTCGTCGATAAAGTCAACCTTACTACCAAGCGAAACCGTGCCTTTTTTTGCAGCGCCGTCTTTAATTAAAACTGCGTGTTTTAATTTTTCTTCGATTTCAAGGATTTCACCTTCAATCATAGCCTGTTCGTTTTTAGCAGCATCGTATTCAGCGTTTTCACTAAGGTCGCCAAATTCCCTTGCCGTTTTAATTCTTTCGGTAATTTCTGCACGCTTGGTAACCTTTAAGTATTCAAGGCGTTTTTCAAGCTCTTCTTTACCTTCTTTTGTAAGTATAACTTCTTCTGCCATAAAAATGACCTCCGCAATAAAATTTCATATTCTTTTCGTGGGTACACTCCCACTTATACTTTAACCCCCTTATTATAATGTATATAAAAAGATTTGTCAACTTCTTTTATCACGCCTTTGCTTGCCGATTTTAATAAAAATGAAAAAAAATCAAATTTTTTGAAAAAATTTTTCAAAACCCCTTGACAAAACTTTTTTTTGTGGTACAATAGATATGTAAATAAGTAAAAAATGCTTAAATTTGAATAATTTCTTGGAAACGTGGCGATGCCACGATTTGATTGGTTTTCCGGATAATATATGAAAGAAGAAGGTTGCAAACGTTTTGCAACCTTCTTTACTTCTTTCTTTATTCCTTTTCAGAATAATCACCGCAACAAGTGCATTGTTCCCCACAACCGCAAGTAACCTTGATACTTTCAAGTTCGCAGTTACAGCCGTCAGCGTTGTGCTTGCACTTTTTTACGTCGCATTTAATACAACTGTTTTTATACATAAGCACTCCTTTGATAATTATTATGAACTGAATTTACAAAAATTATACCGTTATATCTTGACATTTATCGCTTTTGCGGTTAAAATATTTATCGAACGAATAGGAGGTATATGTATGAAAGTAGTTTTACTTAAAGACGTTAAAGGCTCTGGTAAAGCGGGCGATATAATCGAAGCAAAGGACGGGTTTGCTCAAAACTTTTTAATCAAAAAAGGTCTTGCTAAACCTGCCGACGCTCAGGCACTCAACGAAAACAAACAGCAAAAGGAAGCGCAAGCGTTCCACCGCCAAGAAGCGCTAAAAGCAAACAAGGCGTTAAGGGAAAAACTTGACGGTACGGAAATTACAATTCAGGTTAAGGGCGGTGCAAACGGCAAATTTTTCGGTAGCGTAACAAACAAGGAAGTTGCCGATAAACTTTTTGAACTTGGATTTGATATCGACAAGAAAAAAATCATTTTACCGTCGGGAATTAAAACTTCTGGGATTTACCCTGCAACCGTTAAAATCTCACCCGAAGAAACGGCAAAAATCAACGTTAATATTATCAACTAAAAGATATTTAAAACTAAAAATTATTTAAAACTAAAAACCGCACTTTTGTGCGGTTTTTTGGTTCTTTTATGAAATAACGTTTATTTTACTCTTTGGTTACGGCAACTTGTTGTTGCTTTTTATTTGTCAAATCTTGATAAACTTTTTCGTATTCTTTTACTGCTTCTTTCCAAGAAACAAGTTTTCCACAGCCGTTTGAACCGATTTCACGCAAATAGTCGCGTTTATCCATAAGTTCAAACAGTTTATCTGCCACCGCACGTTCGTCGTTTTCTACTATAAAGCCGTTGTGTCCGTCTTTAACCCTTTCGGAAGAACCTGTATCTTTAAGAACCATAACGGGTATACCAGCATCGGCACATTCTAACAAAACAAGACTATCGTTGTCAAATATGCTTGTGAACAAGCATATATCGGCAGAAGTTACAATTTTATAAAGTTTTTCCCTATCGGTAATAGCACCCGTCATAACCACGTTGTCGGTTAATCCAAGTTTTTTAATCATACGGCGGAACTTTCTTTCGTGCGGACCACGACCAACCATATAAAAAACAAAGTCCGAAGTTTTCTTCTTTAACTGGGCAAGCGCTTTAAGCGAAAAGCCCAAATTTTTATAATCTATAATAGTGCCGATGTAAATTATAGTGAATTTATCATTCTTTTCTGCACGAACAAAGCCTTTATCACAGTGTCTATCAATACCGTTTTTAATAACCGTAACGTCCTTATTGAGTCCGTAAGAAACAAGTTCGGGAATCATCGAATAAGAAACCGAAGTTACCAAATCGGCATTCTGTGCGCGCTTAATTACTCTGTTAAGCAAGATTTTTACAATAAAATCGAATTTTGCAGCATACTTATAACAATACGCGTATTTAGTATGTACCGTGCAAATTACAGGAATATTGTGCTTTTTACCGTACGCGTTTGCATAGTCAGCCATCATTCCAAGTGTATGCGTATGTATTACGTCGGGACAAAATTCGTCAACTTTCTTTCTAAAACCTTTGGTAAGTTTGGGGTGCGCCCAAAAGTCGTTTTTGCTTGTTTGTATACTGAAAGTTCTTGCGACCTTAAACGGAAGATTTAACTTTTCTTCATAAGGTTTATGATAACTTGGCGCAAAAACCATAACTTCGTGCTCTTCGGAAAGAATTTGAGCAAGCTTTAATACGACGTTTTCCGTACCGCCAATCCCAGGTAGAAAACTGTCGGTAAACATTGCAATTTTCAAATTAAACTCCTCCTAATGTACACAGTTATTTTAATACATTGAGTGCGATATGTCAAGCCTATTTATAAAAAATCATTTATTTCGTTGACAAATCAATTTGTTTGTTCTATAATACAATAGTTATGAAAAAGAAAAATAAAGACCAAACTACCGTCAAAAAGATTGAATTTGACGCCAACACCAACGAACCTATCGTTGTGGAAATTTCTGAGCAAGAATACTTAGAGCAACGTGCTAAAACGCATTCTTTGTCAGAAAAAAACGACTTCGTTAAATTGAAGTCGGAAAAAGGCACACGCAGTAAAATGGCGGTTGAAAGGGCGCTAGGTATTAAAAAGGAAGAAAATATCAGCAATCGCCAAAGGACGCTTAAAACCATCGTTACCATTGCGTTTATCGTAGTGGTCGTTGGAATTCTTGCTTATACTGCGTACACTGACTTTTTTGCTTCGGGTAAAAGGTTTCCGTCAATTCAAGAACTTTTAGCGATATTCGCACAAGGTTGGCCTTTCCTTATATGCGGATTGCTCTGTTTGCTTCTTGCTTACCTTTGCAAAGGCGCAAAACTCTCTATAATGTGTAAAGCCTTAACGGGTAAAGCGCATTTTAGAACTTGTGTTGAAACGGGTATTATCGGTATTTACTATAATAACATTACCCCTCTTGCCGTTGGTGGCCAGCCGTTTGAAATCTATCACCTTTCAAAACACGGCGTTCACGGTGGTGTTGCCGCTTCACTTCCGATTGCAACTTTCTTTCTAAACCAGTTCGCTTTCGTAATATTAGGCATTATTTCGTTAGTGTTGTTTAATGCAAACACTTTGGGCACACCCGCACACATAACGGGCGTTTTCCCTGCGGTTTTCCAAGTGCTTGCTATAATAGGACTTATATGCTGTATAGCAATGCCGTCGGTCGTAGTTTTGTTCTCAATTCTACCAAAAGTTGGCGCTAAGTTGGTTCACATTGTAATGAATTTAGGGAGCAAACTTCGCGTTGTTAAAAACCCAAAGGAAACTACGGCAAAAACTATAAAGACGGTTGTTCACAACTCTCACTGCTTAAAAAAGATTGCTGCAAATCCGTTAGTTTTCTTTTCAACTTTCTTTATAAGTTTTATTGAAAACCTTGCAAGCACGTCAATCGCATACTTTTGCTTAAAGGCATTTGGCTATCATAACCCTGACGTTAGTCCAATAATGGAATGGCTACAAGTAGTAACAATTTGCTTTATCTTGTACGCATCTATAACATTTATCCCCACCCCAGGAAACTCTGGTGCGGCGGACCTATCGTTCTTCTTGTTGTTCAGCGCAGGAATACAAGCCGCAGGACTTGCTTTCCCGTCAATGCTCACTTGGCGTATATTAAGTTTTTACAGCACTTTGATTATCGGTTTTATCTTTGCAACGTTAAAGAAAAAAGCAGATGCAAAGCGCTTAGCCGCAGAAGCTGCGCTTGCTCCGCTTGAAGCAATGGCAAACGAAGCCGAAAAAAGCGAATAATTAAATTTAATAAATTAAACAATCAAAAACGGAACTTTGGTAAAAGTTCCGTTTTTTCATATACGTTCTATTATTTTTTCACTATTTCTTAACGGGCACTTCCTTAAAAGCAACCCATTGAACAGTTTTGACTTTAATCTTTTCAACTTTTATAAGATAACGCATAAACACGTCGAAAAGTCGTTCGGATAAAAACCCGCTTACCCTATACGCATAAGTATCGTAGTCTAAGCAGTCAAATTCTTTTTCGTGCTTATCTAAAATATTGAAAAGAAATTTGCAGTACCTATCAAAGTATTCTTTTTTAAGCACGAACATATTACACATATACGCTTTGTGCTTGCGCTTGTGTTCTAACGCGAACGGATAAATTTCAGGATAATCCGTTTTTATTACGTCAAAACAAAAATCCAAGTCCCTTATATAATGCCCCTTTGAGCGCTTATACCAATTATAATTACCAGGAATAAACGTCATTTTCTTAGGTAGTATTGCATCGTAACCACTGACTTTATCTATAATATTTTGCTCGTCAAGTTTAAGTTTTTTTATGCTCTTTTCGTCAAGTATTTTTGCCTTAGGATTTTTATACGGTGTACAAAAAAACTTTCTGTCCGCAAAAGATAAATATCTTCTGTAATGCATAAACCCGTAATAATCAGCGTCTACGTTCTTCCACGCATAATACTGAGCGGTTAGTTCGCAGTACCTTTTGTTTTTTTCGGAAATATTATCCCCATCGTCATCGTGGAGCATTCCGTCAAACTTTTCCTTAAAAACCGTACCGACTTGAATTGGCGTAACGACTTCGTTATCCGCCGTGAAAAACGGCTTGTGACAGGATACGAATATCTTAACTTTTTCTTTTGCCATCTTTACTTTTTCCTTTATGTAAAACCCTTATGCGCTTAAAAGATTATTCTTGCGTATCCGCTACGTCGTTAATCTCTTCAAAAAGAGTCATTGCGTTTCTAACTGCTACGTCCATATTTATGTACTTGTAGTTTGCAAGTCTACCTAAAAGATAAAGGTTTTTATACGTCTTTGCTTCTTCTTGGTATTTTGCATAGTGTGCGTGGTTCTTTTCAATAGGAATAGGATAATAAGGGATATCCTTGCCCTTTTTGAACGATTTTGAGTATTCTTTCACTATAACCGTATTTTCTTGTGGCTTACAAGTAAACTTAGTAAATTCTGATATTCTGGTGTACTTATGCGAAGTCGTGTAGTTTACAACCGCCGCCGGTTGATAAGACTCTTTTTTAATTGTCTTAAACTTAAACTTCAAACTTCTATACGGAAGAACGCCGTGTTTATAATCAAACAATTCGTCAACGCATCCCGTGTAGATAAGCATACCGTCAAGCGGTTTTCCACCAAAGAAAATCTCACCGTCCGATAATGTTAATTCCTTTTTAGCATCCGTGCCAAGTTTTAAGGTAATCCTTGGGTGGCGCAAAATATTGCTTATCATTTCCGTAAACCCACCCTTCGGCATATACTGATAAGTATCGGTAAAATACCTATCTTCATACGAAACGTAAACGGGTACGCGATTCATAACCGCTTCACCGAGTTGTTCGGGTTTAAATCCCCACTGTTTCATCGTGTAAATGTAGAATATATTTTTGTAAACGAAGTCTGCAAACTTTCTTATTTCAGCGCTTTCGTGCTGTTTAAGTTGAAGTATAGGAACTTTTTTATCTAACCCTATTTCGTTTATAAGCGTCTCTTTAATTCTTTCGGCTTTATCCTTGGGGAAAAGGTCGAAAAGCGACGTTAAGTTAAATGGTACGGGAACAAGTTTATCCTTTCTAACCTTGGCAAGTACCTTGTGTTCGTACTTTTCCCATTCGGTAAAATTAGATAAAAATTCAAACACACCTTTATCGCTAGTGTGGAAGATGTGCGGTCCGTAAGGCTGAATCATTATTCCGTTTTTATCAATGCAGTCGTAAGCGTTACCACCGATAGTTTCCCTTTTATCCATAACGACAACGTCTTTACCACTATCTGCAAAAAGCCTTGCTATCGTTGCGCCTGATAATCCTGCGCCTACTATTATAATTTTTTCCATATTAAACCCCTATAAATCTAGTTTTTAAGCTCTTTTACAAACTCTGCAATCCTATCGGTCGCATCAAGTAAGTTTTTCATCGAATATGCGTAAGAGCAACGCACATAATACTTGCCGAACTCCCCGAACGCATCGCCCGGAACAACGGCTACCTTTTTACTGTCAAGAAGTTTTCTTGCAAACTCATCACCCGTAAGCCCTGTGTTTTTTACACACGGGAATATGTAAAAACAACCCTTTGGTTCATAGCACTCCAAGCCCATTTCGGTAAAAGTTTTAAGCATAAACTTTCTACGCTTATCGTATTCAGAACGCATTTCCTTGACCGCCTTAAATCCGTCAGCCTTGCCTTGTTTAAGCCCTGCAAGAGCGGCGTACTGCGAAAAGATAGGCGCACAAATAATGGAATACTGATGAATTTTAAGCATAGTATCAAGTATTTCCTTAGGTGCGCACGCATATCCAACACGCCAACCGGTCATAGCGAACGCCTTTGAAAATCCGCCTATTAGCGCCACCCTACCTTTAAGTTCAGAAAAACTTGCGATAGAGCAGTGCTTTTGTCCGTACGTCAGTTCAGCGTAAATTTCGTCAGACATTACCAAAAGGTCGTGCTTTAAGATTACGGAAATTAGTTTTTCTATATATTCCTTTTCCATAATACCACCCGTTGGGTTGTTTGGATAAGGGAATATTAAAATTTTAGTCTTTTCTGTTATTGCGCTTTCAAGTTGCTCAGGGGTGAGTTTAAACCCGTTTTTGCCGTCGCAAGCAATAGGCACTGCAACACCGCCGTTAAGTTCTACGCACGGCTTATACGAAACGTAACTTGGGTCGGGAATCAAAACTTCATCCCCCTCGTTTACCGTAGCACGCAAAAACACGTCGATTGCTTCGCTCGCCCCAACCGTTATCATGGTTTGGTCAACCGAAAAATCCACGTCGTAATTTTCCTTTAAATACTCGGAAACTTCCGTGCGAAGCGCCATAAGTCCTTTGTTTGCGGTGTACTGTGTGTACCCCCTTTTGATAGACTGTATGCCCGCATCTCTAATTTCCCACGGAGTTATAAAGTCGGGTTCGCCAACGCCTAACGATATTACGTCGTCACGCTCAGCCGCCAAATCGAAAAACTTTCGTATACCCGACGGTTTTATATTCTTTGCCCTATGGCTTAAAAAATCTCTCATGCTTGAATTATTTGTCTTTGCCCTTCGTTACTTTGTTTAGTAACGTGTCCTTCAATTTTATACCTTTTTAAGATAAAGTGTGTTTGTACGCTTGTTATACCGTCGATTACGCTAAGTTTTTCGGCGACAAACTTGGCTATATCAGTTATCGCATCGCCCTCAACGAATACGGCAAGGTCAAACACACCGCTCATAAGATAAAGGCTTTTTACTTCTTTAAAATTATAAATTTCTTCGGCGTAAGAATCAAAGCCTTTTAATTTTTGCGGTGCAACTTTAACTTCGATAAGCGCATTGACCTTTTTATTAGCGTCTTCCATCGCTTCGGTGTTTATAATCGCAGAATATTTTACGATTACCCCGTCCGCTTCAAGTTCACGAACGGCATCAGCCGCTTGCTGTTCGGTTACGCCCGTCATAGCGGCAAGTTGCTTATATGTGTATCTGGCATTTTCGTCCAAAAGTTTAATCAATTCGTTTTTAAGTTTTTCCATTTTCTTCCTCCGTAAACTTACAGTTTACGCCTATTTTATTATATTGTACAATTTTGAGTTTAATTTGTCAATACAAAAGTTGCTTTTATTTAATAGTTGTGCTACAATTATTTAAAATGTGAGGTAAATTATGATTCGTATTTGGGCTAAGGTTATGAAAAAGGATAAAATTTTGCGCCAATGTATGTTTGAAAAAGAGGGTGCGATTGATTATTCTGAGTTTTTCGACTATTTAAGGGAAATTTGCGAAACACTTGATATCGCCACGCCCGTGCTTATTAAAACGCATCTTTTTAATTACGCAAAATACAACAACGTACGCTTTAATCAAAGCGACTTTGTTGAACCTATTAGTTTTGACAAACTTGTTCTTGAAAACGCACTCATATAAATAATTTAAGTATAAAAACCCCGTTTACTGCTAATACTTAGCATAAAGGGGGTTTTTATGAAAATAACTACTATAATTGCATTTTCGCTAGTAATTATCGGCGCACTTGTATGGTTACTCGTGGGACTTTTCGACTTCAATATCGTTGCACTTATTTTCGGTGCAGGCGGTGGAGCGGTTATCTCACGCATAATCTATTCGCTTGTGGGAATTTCTGCCTTGTGGATGCTTTTCTACTGGGCGATATATCATCCGTTTAGAACGATTGATTAATTTTAAAGCGGGCGTCTTGCCCGCTTTTTACTTGTAAAAATCATTTTTTTCTTGAAGTTTTTTAAGCGCTAAGTATAACGGAGTGCCTACCGCATACACTGCAAGCGCTTGACCAACGACTAAAAATGCAACTTGGACTATATATGCGTACTGCGGTGCGCCGTATATAAGCCAAATTATCGGCAAAATAAACGCATTGAGTAGCACGGGAAAAAGTCCGCCAACAACAATTTTAACTAACGTATTCTTAATTAGTTTACCTGTTAAATAAGTTAGCATTGCTGAAACAAGCGTTATAGCACTACCCAAAACCACGTCTAAAAAGGCGCACGCCGTTATGATATTTGATAGCATACAACCTATAAAGAGCGCAGGCACGGCTTCTATAAAAAGAAAAGGAAGAACGCATAACGCTTCTGATAAGCGCAGTTGTATTGCCCCACTTGAAATAGGGAAAGTTATCATTGCGGTAAGGGTATATACGCCTGCAATAAGCCCTGCTCGTGCTATTTTCTTCGTGGTTAAACTTTTCATTTTTTCTCCTATTAGTACACCTTGCATTAAAAAAAGTTGCTTTACAAAACTTGGTAAAGCAACTTCTATCTCTTTAAATCGGTTGTTTTACAAGTGTTTTCCGAAAACCTTTATTTATATTTTTATTATACTTGAAATAAAAGTTAAAAGCAAGCGTTTTGACATCGCTTATATTATGTGTTATAATTAAAAAAGGTGAAAACATGAAAAACAAGTTGTTTACGGCGCTCTTTGGGGTTGCAATTTTCTTTTTTATAATAACTTTTTCAATAGGGCTTCCTATCTATTGCAGATTTTTTTACTATATGCAAATAGAAGCGCTTAATCTTCCTGCATCAACGGGGTATGATTATGCCACCATTAAAGTGGCTTTTGATGAAGTTATGAACTTTTTAACCTTACCTGGATTTGAATTTGGAACGGGCGTGTTTAAGTATTCACAAGCGGGAAAGGCACATTTTTACGACTGCAAAGTTTTATTCGACTTAAACTTTTACGTTCTCATTGCGTCAACAATAATAATTGCATCGCTTTTAATTTTATCTAAATTAAAGTTTATCTCTTTTTGCCGTCCATTTAATATGCACGTTGCGTTCTTATCTTGCATATCCATTTTCACTGTGATAGCTATTATTGCAATTTTAATATTGATCGCTGGTTTTGACAGTGCGTTTACCGTCTTTCATCACATTTTCTTCCCTGGGAAAGACAATTGGCAATTTGACTATTATCAAGATGAAATTATTCGCATTCTTCCCCAACAGTTCTTTTTAAGTTGTGCAGTTTTAATCGGTGCTTCAATAGTAATAATTTCCCTTACCGTTATTGTATTTCAGTTAATAAAAAGGCATAAAATTAAAAAACAACAATAGAAAAAACAGCCGAACGGCTGTTTTTTAATTTAACTCATAAATTAACTTAGTTGATGTGAAATTTTTGAGAACTTTTGCTTTTGCTCTGCTAAGGTTTGTTCGGGCGCTGACTCAACTTGATAATAACCGTGTTCGGTCATTTGCAAAAACACGTTCATTTGGTCTTGGGCGCATTCGCCCCAATGTTCTTTTATTAAATTTCTAAACCCTTTACTGCAACCTTCTGTCATTGCCGTTGAATAGATTTTTACTAAACTCTTTTCAGCGTTTAACATATCTTGCAAACTGTCTTTTTCATTTAGCGTGATATCTGCTTTATAGTTATCCATAATTCCCCCTTATAATAAATTTAGTAATGCGTTAAAACGCCTTTCGTGGTTGTCGGCAACTCTGCCCATTGCTTGTGCTAACTTTACGTCGGTTAGCGTTCTCGAATAAAGTCTTGCTTTCTTGCACGCACTTTCTTCCATTGTCAAAAGGTCGGAAATAAGCGTGGCTTCTTTGGTGGTTAGCATATTGTTGTTTTCCATAAAAACCTCCTTTAATACTTTTATTGTTTACTTTATTCTAACTTTTTATACCGCCATAATTTACAAAATTAGCACCAAAATAATATATCTGTAAAAATTTGCCCCTTTTATCACTTTAAAACATTGACTAAAATCATTTGTTTATGCTAAAATAATTTTATACAAAAAGCCACACGCTAAAATTAAAGGAGAAATATTATGTGTATGAATAGATACGCTGAGGCAAAAGAAGTTTACGCTAAGTTTGGCGTTGATACCGAAGCCGTACTTGAAAAGATTAAAAACGTTCCCGTTTCGCTTCACTGTTGGCAAGGCGACGACGTTAAGGGTTTTGACCACGACGGTCCTTTGACAGGTGGTATTCAAACTACGGGTAACTATCCCGGTAGAGCAAGAACCCCCGACGAACTTATTGCCGATATGGAAAAGGTTATGGCTTTATGCCCCGGTGCTAAAAAAATTAACGTGCACGCTTGCTACGCTATTTTTGAAGACGGAAAGTTTGTTGATAGAGACAAGTTAGAACCTAAACACTTCAAAAAGTGGGTTGACCTTGCTAAAAAATACAAGGTTGGTCTTGACTTTAACCCCACTTTCTTTTCACACGATAAAGTTAAGGACGGTCTTACCCTTTCAAGCCCCGACAAAGCAACCAGAGATTTTTGGATTGAACACGGCAAAGCGTCGGTTAGAATTTCAGAATACTTTGCAAAGGAAACGGGTTTCCCTTGCGTTATGAATATTTGGACGGGTGACGGCTACAAGGATATCCCCGCCGATAGACTTGGACCACGCATTCGCTACAAAGAAAGTATTGACGCTATTTTATCACAGCCTTACGATAAAAACTTAGTTAAACCGTGCGTTGAAAGTAAAGTTTTCGGTATAGGCGTTGAAGCATATACCGTTGGTAGCGGTGAATTTGCGCTTACTTACGCAGCAACAAAAGAGGGTTGCCTGCCACTTATGGACAACGGACACTATCACCCCACCGAAGTCGTTTCGGATAAAATCCCTGCGCTTCTTACTTTCTTCCCCGAAATAGCGCTTCACATTACACGTCCTATTCGTTGGGACTCTGACCACGTTGTGCTTTTCGACGATGAAACTAAGGAAATGGCAAAAGAAATCGTTCGTTCTAATGCACTTGATAGAGTTTATATGGCACTTGACTACTTTGACGCTAGCATAAATAGAATTGCCGCTTGGTCGGTTGGATTTAGAAGTTGGCAAAAAGCCTTGCTTTTAGCAATGCTAACGCCAAACGCTAAACTTATAGCATTGCAAGACGAAGGCAAACTTTCCGAACTTTTCGTTATGCAAGAAAGCGTTAAAACACTTCCGTTCGGCGATATTTGGAACGAATATTGTCGTCGTGAAAACGCTCCTTGTGATTGCAAACTTTGGGAAGAAGTTGAAAAATACGAAAAGGAAGTTTTAGCAAAGAGAGTTTAATACCAAATTTAAGTACAAAAACGCCACTTTATCAGTGGCGTTTTTTCAATATATTCGTAATTTTTTTACATTAAAAGTTGACCTTCGGTGCCGTCTATTACCTTAAACATTTCAACTTGCCTACCCGAAACTGCGTCTATATAAACGTAGTAAGTTGAGCCGTCGTATTCGCCCGAAAATTCATAGCAAAGTTTTTCGCTCTTTGTACCGATAGGAACAAGGGCAAGACGAACACTATCAATTTCTATATTGTCCGAAACTTTTGCCATTGCTTGCTTTTCAGTTAAACTTGGCGCACCTATTACCCTTTCAGTGTGGTTGGTGTAGTATGAATTTGCTTCCATACCGATAATCATTTCGGTCTCGGCACAAACCCTTATCTTAACTAAATCAGAGTAAATTATAACCCCACCAACTTCGCTTGCAAAGTTTATAGTATAAACGTTGTTTGCAAGGTTTATCCACACGGGTTTCATATTTTCTATGCCCGCTTTTGACATAAACTCAGTCGCCTTTTCAATAGCAACTTGGTCGTCTATGCGAACTTCATTGCAACTGCCGGCGTAAGAAAACATTATTAGTTTTCCACCCGTTTTTGAAATTTGTGCATAAAGAACGTTTCCGTCAATCTCGCCTTGAACGTTATAGCACAATATTTGTCCACTTGCTTCACCCACGCTCGACACGTTTTCCAACTTATAGCCGTCGAAAATCTTTAAAAATTCTTCCCTTGCTTGATTGTCGGTTATCTCTGCGCCTTTAAGTCCCTTTATCTCACGGTCGGTTTGTCCGTCAGAAAACGGTCCGTCGTAAATTAGTTCGGGATACTGCACCGAAAGGTTTTGTAAATTGTTAAAATCGGATATTACAATATCGCCTGCACCACCGTCAATCATTGCAGAGAACTTATAGTCGCTTGCCATATTGTGAACTGTGTTTTGAAGCGACTCTTTAAGCGTTCTGTTCGCATTATAAAGTTGGCTTAATCCTGCCATATCAGCCTCTGTTAAACTTTCGCCCGAAATGAGTTTGTTGTTTAGATATTTTGCATAATCGCCTATTTGGTTTATAAGTTTAGTGGTATAAAACTTACTTTCATCTTGAAGCGGAAGTTGTTGCAAATCGTTTTCTGCAAGTTCACTGTTTATTGCAGTATCCACAAGATATTTTTGTATCGCACCGCCGTCCTTTGTCGCTAAAATTTTTGATATATTAAGGTCGATGTTATCAACTTGTGCGACCGTATCGTAAAATGACTTACGGTAATTTGCTTCAAGCATATTGTCCGTTGCTGTCGGCATTAAAAAAGTAAAGGTTAAAACCGATGCTAAAACTAACGTCGCAACACCCAAAGACACGACTGCTGCTATCCAACCGCCAAGTCCACGCCTTTCTTTTTTAAGGGCGTTCCTTTCTTGTCTTTTTGCTTGCTTTGCCGCTAATACTTGTCTTTTCCTTTCGGCTTTTGCTTTTCTTTTTGCTTGTTTTTCGTCACGGCGTGCTTGCTTTTCTAAGGCAATTCTTCTATTTCTATCAGCTTTACTTTCATTGCGAAGCATTTCTTTTCGTGCCTGTCTTTCGGCTTTAAGTTGCATCTTTCTTTGTTTAAGTTCGGCTTTTCTTTTATTCCTTTCCCTAATTGCAGCCGCCTTTGCCTTTTCTTTCTCTGCCTTTTTATGCGCCTTTATGCGTGCAAGTTCCACTCT
>JAZNFN010000059.1:0-7752 GCA_045576035.1 Christensenellaceae bacterium | reverse complement strand
TGGAGAAATCTCATTTACAAAGCACTCAAACAATTTTTTAAGGCAAAACCCGACGGCACGCCGTCGGGTTTTAATTTTATCTTTTGTATTAATATATATTATATATATTGTTTTTTATAGGTCAATATGGAAACAAGGAACTACGCCATATTCAGCAGAGTAAACGTTATTTTGACCAGGATTGCCATTTGGCATTATGCAACCAACACTAACAGAAGTTGCGGTAGACATTGCACGCATCCAATAGTATGTATAACCTACTTCACCACCAGATAGTTCAGTAGAACAAACAGGGCAACCAGTTGCACGTTGATAGTCACTAACAGGCAACATTTTATACTTGAAAGTTGTTGCGTCCTTATCTAGTTTCTTGGAATCTGCACGAGAAAGCAAGAACAATTTATCAAACGTGTCTGCCCACGGCGAAGTTCCATTCGCTCCAATAGTATCTTTACTGTTATCCACCCAAGAAGTTAAAATAACTGCACGCTCTTTTTCAGTGAAAATTTTGTTAATCAAAACGTTATTCATATAATAACGAACGTCGCTCTTTGCATAGTCACGAACGTCAATGCCGTCGTTATCTTCTTTATTCTCAGCGTCTTGATATTTATGCCTAAACAAAACTTGCGTAGGCATAACCAAAGCGGTATCGCCATCATTTTCCAAAATGCGCCACTTAATTTCTTCAACTCTAAAATAATATGATTCACCGTCTTTTATAGGAGTTTCGTTATCTTGGAAAAATCTTTGGGCACCCGCAAACTGAGTACCAGCATTATAGGTAGCGCTTTCAACCATAACGTAACGATTGCCAGAATAATCTTCATAATATCCGTCCGCATTAGGACCGCCCGATTTTATACTTGCATTTTTATAATAACCCGTAGGATATTCACCCATATAGATATATCTACCGTCTTTACTCAATTCATAAGCACCTGACGCTGAGTTATCCTTGGTAATTTGCGTCATTTTTGCCTTAACGTTCTTGCTTTGAATTGAATTGTTTTCAACAAAGTAGTTTTCAGTAAGTTTATTTGTAGTCATTGTACCACTATAATTTAACAAATACCAACCGTCAAATCTAAACCCGTCAATCTTCGGCTCCTCGGGTAAAGTTATAGCTGATACGCCGTCCATTGCAATAGTTTCATACAAGTTGTTGTAAACATAGAAGTTAAGACTTAAAGAGGCAACTTCCTTAAAATAAGCGTAAACGGTTACGCTTTTGGTTACTTCGGTAGATATGGTAAGTTTATTTTGCCAAGTATCTTTATCAAAGAACCAACCCATAAATGACAAATCGGTCTTAGTTGGGTCGTTGGGTAAAGTAAACACACCGTCTACAACGTCCTTTGTGTCGTAAGTAGCATCGTCAACAACAAAAGTTATAGTGATTTTTTCACTACCCCCGTTGTCTCCGCCTCCTTGGTTTCCACCGTTACCGCTGTTTCCCGTGCCGTCACCCGTTCCGCAAGCAGATACGGTCATAAGCATAAAAACAGCTAAGATAATGCTTAAAAGTTTTTTCATACAACTCTCCTTTGAATATATTTATTCTTGACAACATTATACTCCCCCCCTTAAAAATTTGTCAAGCGTTTTAATATACAACCACGGATACGTTGCATTATTTTAATGTATAAAGCACAAAAAAAATCGCCAAAATTGACGACTTTTTAATTATAAAGCACATTTAACTTTTGAGTACGATAAGGCGCGCGGGGAATAATCCCTGCTACACAAATCAATTACTTATATTAGTTCTTTTCTTTTTTAGCGGTATCAACTACCTGCTTGCCGTTGTAGTAACCACATTTGGGGCATACAACGTGTGATGCTTTAAGTTCGTGGCATTGGGGGCATTCCGAAAGGTTCGGTGCCGAAATCTTCCACTGTGCAAATCTTGTATTTGTTCTCTGTTTAGACGTTTTACTTTTTTGTACTGCCATTTTTATATACCTTCCCTATTTGTTAATATTACATTTACATTCGCCGTCGTTCAAGTTTACCCCACAGCCTAAGCATATACCCTTGCAATTTTCATCACAAAGAAAGTTTGTAGGACTGTTTATGGTAATAATATCGTCAACCATCTTAGTTAAATCGACCGTGTCGTTTTTAACCGAATAGCCGTCAACGTTATTCTCTTCAACAGCTTCGGAAAAATCAAGTGTAAATTCCTTGGTGGTATCTTTAAGGCACCTTGTGCATTCGCCAGCCACGGCAAACGCAACTTCTGCCTCTATATACGCACTGTGTTCACCCGTTAAAGTGACCGTACCGTTAATCTTAATCGGAAGCACGATTTTTGCTTGCGGTAGGTCTAAAAGTTCCGTTTGGGGTGAATATTCAAAGAAAAAACCACTGCTGTCTTTTCCGCTTCTTTTTAGTTTTTTAAGGTCTAAAATCATAATATACCCAACTTAATAAGCCATACAAGTATATACTATTTATTGCCCGTTGTCAACTTTTTTTGGGAAATATTTTAAAACTTATTTAACAGAAGTAAGAATTTTGGTTTCTCTTGCGATAGAAAGTTCTTCGTTTGTAGGAAGAACGATAATTTTAACCTTACTATCTTCGGTGTTAAGGTATCCTATACCCGAATCGTATGCAAGGTTTTTATCTTCGTCAAACTTAGCGCCACAGAATTCCATACCTTCCATAACAAGACGACGGATTCTTGGTGAGTGTTCACCGATACCACCCGTAAATACTACTGCGTCAACACCGCCTAAAACTGCGATGTAACTGCCAACGTATTTTTTAACTCTATATGCGAGCATTTCAAGTGCAAGAAGTGCTTTTTCGTTGCCTTCTGCCGTTGCTGCTTCCAAGTCACGAAGGTCGCTTGAAACACCACTAACGCCTAAAACACCGCACTTTTTGTTAAGATAGTTTACAACTTCTTCGGGTTTAAGGTTGAGTTTTTCTCTCAAATAATCAACTGCTGCGGGGTCGATATCGCCACTTCTAGTACCCATAACAAGACCTTCAAGCGGTGTAAAGCCCATTGAAGTATCTTGACACTTTCCGTCCTTAACAGCAGAAATTGAAGAGCCGTTACCAAGGTGGCAAATAACGATTTTTGAGTTTTCTTTATTCAAAAGTTTAATAGTTTCTTCCGAAACGAACTTGTGTGAAGTTCCGTGGAAGCCGTACTTTCTGATTTTGTGTTCTTCGTAAACTTCGTAAGGAATACCGTACATATATGCTTTTGCAGGCATAGTTGAGTGGAAAGTGGTATCAAATACTGCTACCATAGGTACGCCTTTCATAACTTCACGGCAACTCTTTATGCAAGCGATGTTACCGGGCATGTGTAAAGGTCCGAACACTGCGTTCTTTTCACAAATTCTAATAACTTCATCGTCGATAACAACCGATTCTTTGAAGTCTTCTGCCGAGTGAAGAACTCTGTGCCCTACTGCACTAATTTCGTCAACGCTTTTGAGTGCGCCGTTTTCCTTGTCAAGCATAGCTTTAAGAACAAGTTCCATTGCTTCCTTGTGGGTGGGCATATCCTGTTCGATAACAAGTTTTCTATCGTCGAACGTTTTTTGAGTTAAGATACCGCCCGTTGCGGTGATACGTTCGCAAACGCCTTTTAAGATTACGCTTTCATCGTTCATATCAATAAGTTGATATTTAAGTGATGAACTACCTGCATTTATAACTAAGATTTTCATTTTTCTACTTCCTTTTTTATTTATTTAAGGTTTTGTAAAGAGTGTGTTAAGTAGCCTCTTATTATTTTGCTTGTAAAGCGGTGATAGCAACTACTGCGATAACGTCGTCAGCACTGCAACCACGAGATAAGTCGTTGATAGGTTTAGCAAAACCTTGGCAAATAGGACCAAGCGCCATATATCCACCAAAACGTTGTGCGATTTTATAACCGATATTACCAGCGTTGATGTTGGGGAAAATGAATACGTTTGCGCTACCTGCTACGCTTGAATCGGGTGCTTTAAGTTTGCCAACTTCGGGTGCAACAGCAGCGTCGAATTGGAATTCACCGTCAAGTTTAAGGTCGGGTGCAGCAGCCTTAGCAAGTGCAGTTGCTTCTTGCATTTTGGGAACTGACTTAAAGAACTTATCGTCGTTACCAGAACCCTTGGTTGAGAAAGAAAGCATTGCAACCCTTGGTTCAATACCAGCGATGTTTTTAGCCGTTTCAGCAGAAGAAATTGCGATGTCTGCAATTTGTTGTGCGTCTGGTTCAATGTTGATAGCGCAATCTGCAAATACAGCAACACCGTCGGGATTATATTTGTTTTCACCAGGAGCAACCATAATAAAACTGCTTGAAACAGTGTTGATTCCGGGTGCAGTCTTAATTACTTGTAAACCTGGGCGGAGCGTGTTTGCGGTTGAGTGGCAAGCACCTGAAACAAGACCGTCAACGTCGCCAGCTTTAAGCATAAGCGCTGCATACATAGTATAGTCTTTAAGAATAGAAGCTTTTGCTGCTTCAACGTCAGCATATTCGGGCTGACCTGTTTTTTTGTTTATTTTACCTGCCCTTGCATCAAAAAGCATTTTTGCGTAAACTTCGGTTTTGTCGTAAGTTACAGGGTCGATAACGTTTACACCTGCAAGGTCAACGGTAGGATTGTTCTTTGCAATTTCTTCGGGATTACCTAAAAGAACTATTCTTGCAAGTTTTTCCTTAACCACTTGCGAAGCGGCAACAACAACCCTGCTATCTTCACCTTCGGGAAGAACTATGCACTTATTAAGGGCAGCGGCTTCTTTTTTAATGTTTTCTAAAACGTTTGACATAATATTATTTCCACTCCTTTACAAAATTTATTATAATAGTTTTGCGTTTTTTATTTTTTTGTTGTAAAATAATATTAACTTAACTTCACAACATTTCTATTTTACAACATTTAATTAAAAAAGTAAATAAATATTCGGGGTTTTTAGATTTTTTATGAAAATTTGCGCCTGCATTGCAGAATACAATCCCTTTCACTTAGGGCACCTTAAACATATTGAGTATATCAAGAATACGCTTAATGCGGAAAAACTTATCGTCGTTATGAGCGGTAACTTTACCCAACGTGGTGAAATTGCCGTTCTTGACAAGTTTACACGGGCAAAACACGCAATTTTAGCAGGTGCGGATTTGGTAATTGAACTTCCCACCGTGTTTGCAACAGCCAACGCCGAAACGTTCGCTTTGGGCGCAGTTAATTTAATTAACAGTTTAGGTGCGGTTGATGGTCTTTGCTTTGGTGTTGAAAGTGGAAAAAAGGACGAATATCTTGCACTTGCAAAAGCGATGATAAACGAAAGCAAAGAGTTTAAGCGTGCGTTAAAAGAAAAACTCGAAAGTGGAATTTCACTTGCAAAAGCAAAGTTTGAAGCATTAAAACAAACGGGCAATGAGTTTAACGAAAGCCTTATTTCTTCCCCTAATAATATTTTGGGTTTAGAATACACAAAGGCACTACTTAAACTAAATTCAAGTATCGAAATTTATCCTATGAAACGTGATGGCAACCACAATGACTTAACGCTTAAAAAGGGTATGACAAGTGCTACAAGCATACGCCAAGTTCTAAAAACGGGCAAGATTAAAAAACTTAAAAAATGCGTACCGCCTTACGTTTTTAGCGACCTAAAAGGCTACCCTTTTGACTTTGAAACGCTGTGTCTATCTAACATTATCACGCAAGACGCTCAGTCAATTTCTCAAATTGCAGACTGTACAGAGGGGCTTGAAAATAGAATTAAAGCCTTTGTTAAAGACAATAATTCGCTTGATGCACTCATTGACAAGGTAAGCACTAAGCGCTACACCAAAACACGCATTCAAAGAATAATAACGGCTAACCTTTTAGGTATTAAAGCAAAACTTGTCAAGGACTGCTTAGAAAGTAGTCTTTACGCTAAAATACTTGCAGTAAATAGTGAAAGTAAAGACCTTATCCCCTTGCTTGCAAAAAACAGTTCTATCCCCTTGCTTACACGAAAAAGCGATGCAGTTGAACTTAAAAAAAATGCTCTATCTTGTTTTGAAAAGGACGTTTTAGCAAGCGACCTTTACGGATTAATTACCGCAAGCCGTCAAAACGAACACCAAATGATTATCGTATAAAAACTTATTACAACAAAAATGCTTACCCTTTATGGATAAGCATTTTTGTTGTAATTGTTATATTTATTATTTAACTGTTGCGTTTGCAATGTTACTAATAACTAAGGTCGCAAGGTTTTCAGCAGTTAGCGGAACGCCGTTAATAGTACAATTTTCAAACGTTACAGCAGCCCTAGCATCAATTTTGTGACCTGCTTCAAAATTACAACCAACGTATTCAGTTGGAGCGTACGGACGGCTGTAATTGTAACCTGCCCCTGCACCAAAGATGCAGTTAGTGAACTTAACGTCACCGATAGTTGCTGCATAACTGGTCCAACCCTTAAACGTACAGTTGGTTGCTTCTAAGCCACTGTTCGTACCTTGGTCGCAACTAATAGTATAAGTAGGTCCGTCAATGATAACGTTTTCTAAGTAAACTTTTCCAGCCACCGTGCTGTTATGGTTAATAAATATTCCACGGAAACCACCAACAACGTTAGCGTTTTTAATAGTACCAGCCGTAATACTTATAGCACTATCCCAAGTGCCGTTTGCACCTTCTGCTTTAATATCGTTTCCGTTCATATCAATCGTAGCACCGTTAACGTTTAAGCCTGTTTTACCATAAGCGTTAGAAGCTTCTGCGTTAGAAACAACATCTTGTTCGATAAAAATGTAGTTGCCGACAGTACTATTCTCCTTATCAGCTGATGATGCGTTAATTTCATTAAAACTTATATTTCCATTTTCATCACTTTCAGGCGTTACAATTGTTAATTTAGTTTCTTCATCAACAACGTTTTCTTTAACGATAATGTAACGTCCGTCAGTTGTTTCAACCGCGTCATAACCTTCTTTAACAAAAGCATTTATGTTTTGCGTAAAAATACCGTCGTTTACAGTGGTATTGTTTTTTGAATTTATATCCAATTTACCGTCTATTGAGCCACCGTTTACGATAAATTCACCATCACCACCGTTTACTCTCTCTATTTTTGTTTCAGAACCACTTACAACCTTTGTCCCTGACACATTACCACCATTAATAGCAACTTTTGCGTTTGCACCATTTAAGTAGAAGCAATAAGCCCAAGCATTAAAGGTCTCTCTACTATCATAGAAGTTACCGCTGTTTATAACAATTTCAGAACTGTCTTGTAAATACGCAATATGACCACCTTTATCGCCAGTTAAAGTAAAACTACCACCATTAATAGTCATACTACTACCAGTTTGAGCCGCTACACCACCAAAGCCACCTACAACAGTTACGTCAGTTAAAGTCATTTCACCATAATTACGAATTGCATACGAATACAGTGCTTCTGTACCGATGTATGTACCGCCAACGACATTCATTTTTCCATAGTTGTTAAGCGCCTGTGCTGTTTCCGTAGATGCAGAAACATCTATTACACCGCCCACGCTTCTACGCAGAGAATAAGTTGACGAACTATTGCTGATGGTCAAATCACCATAGTTATTAATTGCACCACCACTAAAATCCGCAGGTGTTTTAATACTGCCTTGTGAAAGGTCAATATTTGTTTTGCTTTCCTCACTTATTACAAGAGTTTTTTCAATAGTAATATCATTTTCTATAATAATATTACCACCATTTTCAATAGCAGCTTCAAGTTTTTCTAGGCTTGCAA
>JAZNFN010000058.1:0-5392 GCA_045576035.1 Christensenellaceae bacterium | reverse complement strand
AAAAGTAGAACGCTTAGCGATGAAGAAAGTTCAGAACTGTGCGAAGCAATAGATTTAACTGAAAATATGTTTAAACTTGACCAATTTGGCGGATTTATAGAAGTGGATAATAAGATTGTAGCGTTTTCGGTTGGTGAAGTTGTTGGTCAAACGCTTATTGTTCACGTTGAAAAAGGACTTACTTGCTACGAAGGGGTATATCCTACTATGGCAAAAGAATTTGCCACGGCTTTTGCAAGCGATTCAGTTAAATATATCAATCGTGAAGAAGATTGTGGGGATATGGGACTTAGAACAAGTAAAATGCAGTATCGTCCGTTAGAACTTGCTAATAAAAATTATGCAGTAGTAAATACGCTGTTTGACAAAATTTCCGCACCCGTTTATATAAAAACTGAACGAATTACCATTTCGGATATAGAAGAAAGTGATAAACTTCTCTATCAAAAACTCTATCTTGATGATGAACTCAATAAGTGGTGGGGGTATGATTATAGGGAAGATTTAAATGGCAGAGAGCCTACGGAAGATTATTTTTTTAATTTTCAAAATTTGCTAAAAAGTGAAAAAGAAGAATATGATTTTGCAGTAAAAAAAGACGGAGACTTAATAGGAGAATTAGCACTGCATAATTTCGATTATTTTGGCGGTGTAGAGATAGGGTTTAGATTTTTTAAGGAATATCAAGGTAAAGGTTTTGCCTATGAAAGTGCAACGGCATTAATTAATTACTGCAAAACCACACTTGGTGCAAAAACCATAAAAGCAAAGTGCTTAAAAGAAAACTTACCATCAAAACGCCTTATTGAAAAGTTAGGTTTTTTAAGCATAAATGAAGATAAAAAGCATTTTTACTTTGAAATAAAACTTTAACTTAAATATAATTATTGTTATAACAAAATACAAACACGGTTGCAAAAAATGCAACCGTGTTTGTGTTTATAATTAGTATTCTTTTCTTCCCACAAGTTCGTCTATTGACATATTAAAAGAAGAAAACTCAGTTTTGAGTTTCGCTCATTTCTTTAAGTTTTTTATTTCTATCCACTTTATTACCCCTCGCAATATTAAATGATATAATATGTATTGTCCTATACTGTACAAAATAAATAATTTTTTGGCATTAAATAGTAATGATATAATAAACAAAGATATATTTATTAAAATAAGAATATAATTAATTATTGTTAATATCAAAGTTAATTTGTATACAGTGCCGTCAAAATTTTTGTCGCCCAATAAAACACTTTCTTCCCATACTTGTCGGCGAAGGTAAAGTTTACCATAATAGGGAATATATATTATTTTACTCAATTTTTTCACATTTATCTTTTTATGGTTTTTAACAGACAATAATCTATTAACATATCCTATTTCACTAAAATTAATAATAAGAAGAATCGTTGTTGATATCAAAATAAAAACATTTGAAATAATTGTTGTATCCATATTCCCTCAATAAAAACTACTAGACACGCAGTTTAATCCGTTTTTTTCTTAATAATTTAAACTGTTTGCAAAAGATAATACCTTTTCTTTTAACTCTGTTAATGTTTGGTCGTTATTGATTAAGGTAAAAGATGAAAGGTCGTTATTGTCGTAGTCGAACTGTTTAGCCATTCTTGCAAGAATCTCTTGCTCTGATAAGTTAGAACGACTCTTAACGCTTTCAATGCGTGAATTTTTATCACGATAGATTATAAGCACTTTGTCAAACTTATCTTGATAACCGCACTCAAAAAGAAGTGGAACTTCAACAAAAACGTTACCCTTAATGGTTTTTGCTCTTTTTAAAACTTCTTTTAATACTAAGGGGGTAATGGCGTTTGTAAGTGCAGAGTGCAGAGCGTCATCGTTAAATGCAAGTGAAGAAATCTTTTTACGGTCGATTTTTAACAAAAGTTTTCCGCTTACTGCGGTGGGGAAAATGCGCTTTAATATTTTCTTAACGCCGTGCTTTTTGTATAGAAAACTTACCACTTGGTCGCACGAAATGGTGTTAAAGCCGTTTTCGGATAAAATTTTTAGAGCGCAAGATTTGCCACTGCCTATCCCGCCCGTTATCGCTATTATTTTTTTCATACTATTTTGCATCGAACCAAGTCTTTCCTTCACCTAAGCTTACGGTGAGTTTAACGGAAAGTTTAACAGCCCCCTCCATTTCTTCAACAAGGATTTTTTGAACTTGTTCTTTTTCTTCGATAAACGTGTCTATAATAAGTTCGTCGTGAACTTGTAAAATAAGTTCTGATTTAAGATTTTCATCTTTCAAGCGTTTGCCAACCGCAAGCATTGCAATTTTAATTATATCCGCACTGCTACCTTGTAATGGCATATTCATAGAAACTCTTTCGCCAAACTGACGAAGATTGTAGTTAGAAGAATTAAGTTCTCTTATATAACGCTTTCTTCCAAGTAGAGTTGTGGCGTATCCGTTTTCTTTTGCGAAAGCCACGTTTTTATCCATATACTCTTTTACTTCTGGGTACTCTTTAAAATAAGCGTTAATATAATCCCGTGCTTCGTTAGCAGAAATTTTAAGGGTTTTTGCCAAACCGTACTCGCTCATTCCGTAAATAATGCCAAAGTTTACCGCCTTTGCACTGCTACGCATTGCAGGCGTAACCTTTCCGTCAACGGGGGCAAAGACTTTAAGTGCTGTATCGCTGTGAATATCCTTTCCACTATTAAACGCATCAATTAAGCTCTTGCAACCCGAAAACGCAGCAAGTAGTCTAAGTTCAATTTGCGAATAGTCTGCGCCTAGAAGAATTCTATCTTCTGACTTTGGCACGAAAAATTTGCGAAGTTCTCTTCCTTCGTCATCACGCACGGGAATATTTTGTAGGTTAGGTTCTTTGCTTGAAAGTCTACCCGTTGAGGTAAGCGTTTGGTTAAAAGTAGTGTGTACTAGCCCTGTTTTCTTGTCGATTAACGGCTTAAAACCTTCAATGTAAGTTGAGTAGAGTTTTTGCACTTGTCTATAACGCAAAATCAATGGAATAACGGGGTGAGCGTCTTCAAGTGGTTCTAAAATTTCAGCCGTTGTTGAATAGCCGTGCTTAGTTTTCTTGCCTTTGCCAAGTCTTAATTTTTCAAATATTAAATCGCCAAGTTGTTTGGGTGAGTTGACGTCTAAGTTTTGGTCTTTTGCGTAATCTTTAATAAGCTGTTCTAATCCGCTTAAAATTTCACGATATTTTTCGCTAGCAACCGATAGCGCATTGTAGTCAACCTTAAACCCCGAAACTTCCATTTCGTATAAAAGGTCGGATAGTGGAAGTTCAACGTCATAGTAAAGGTCTTGTAAATTTTGTTCTTTAAGACTTGCACTAAGCGTATTGTATGCTAAAAGAAGAGCAGTTGCAGGTGCGTTTTCAGGTAAGCCGTAAACGGTTATAAGTTCAGATAAAGTTTCTTCTCTACCTGAAAAATCCACAAGATATTTTATGATTGCAACGTCTTCACTTGGCGCTGTCAAGGTTACGCCAATGCTGTCTTTTAAGTAATGTTTTAAGTCCTTTTTATTAAAAAGCACAAGTGGAGTGTTGCCCGTAAATAAATATTTAAGTGCAGATAAAACTTCGGAAAGATTAAATCCGTCGTCAAGTAAATTTTCTTTAATTTTGATAACGTATTCAGTTTTTCCGTCACAAATATTAACCGTTCTTGAATTTATGCAAAAAGAAATTTTATTTTTTCCGTCAAAAACGGGAAGAGTTGAAAGGTCCTCAACTTCAACGGTCTTTGTTGAAAGGGTGGCGCTTTCTTTTTGAGTGTTATCACTTTCTGAAAGGTCAAACCAATCGTCTTTTTTAACAAGCGACCTGAATTCAAGCTTGATGAACTTGTTTTTTACTGCGCTTGAAAATGGCAAAGAAATTTTCATTTTATTAAGGTCGGTGTCAACACCGCAGTTGCAGTCTATTGTTGCAAGTTTTTTTGAAATAATTGCCGATTCTTTTCCGTCCATAATTTTTTCGCCAAGTTTGCCTTTAAACTGCTCTGCATTATTTAAAACGTTTTCAACCGTACCGTATTCTAATAAAAGAGTTTTTGCAGTCTTTTCGCCAATACCCTTAATTCCAGGGATATTGTCCGAAGAATCACCCATAAGCGCTTTTAGGTCAACTATTTGAGCAGGGGTGATTTCTGTTTTTTCCTTAAAATTGTCAAAGTTGTAAACTTCTATATCGCTAATTCCACGCTTGGTGAAATGCACTTCGGTCTGTTCGTCTACAAGCTGAAAAGAGTCCTTGTCGCCCGTGATTATTATGGTTTTAACGTCGGTTGCCTTTGCAATCGTGCCGATAATATCGTCTGCTTCCGACCCTTCTTTTTCAAACGTCTTAACGCCCATATCAAAAAGCACTTCTTTAAGAAGCGGAATTTGTGGGCGAAGTTCTTCGGGCATAGGCTTTCTTGTGCCTTTATATTCACTGTACATTTTATGGCGGAAAGTTGGTGCTTTAAGGTCAAACGCCACGGCAACGTAAGTTGGGCGCTCATCGGATAGCATCTTAAAGAACATATTCATAAAACCGTAAACGGCGTTGGTGTAAGAGCCATCTCTTGTGGTAAGCAAGGGCATAGCATAGAAAGCACGGTTTATTAAACTGTTTCCGTCAATTAAAACTAATTTTTCCATAAAAAATCCTTAAAATATGCTTGCTATTTAATTGAAATTATGATATTATCTTATAGCAAGTGAGTGGTAACAAATAACCTTTTAATTATTTTACCATTTAATTTTAACAAAAATACGTTAAATTTGCAACAATAAATGAATAATATTTGCCTCTGTGGTGAAATTGGCAGACGCGCTGGACTCAAAATCCAGTGGTAGCGATACCGTGCCGGTTCGACTCCGGCCAGAGGCACCAAACAAGAATAAAACGAACCTTGAGATTGTTTCAAGGTTCGTTTTGTTTTTTGACAAAGAATGGTTTGGATTGAAATTTGCTATAAATAATTATTTTATTAAAAGAAATTCACTATTGTTGAAAAAAAATGAAAAATATGCTATAATTTTAGTTGAGGAATCATTATGAATAAAAAATATGTTAAACAAAATGGCGTTGTATTTACTCCTACTAATTTAGCAAACTTTATGAGTAGTAAAATATTTGAAAACATTACAATACCTAAAACAAAAGAAATAACAATTATTGAGCCTGCCGCTGGAAATGGAGCACTAATTGAATCTATTTTGAAAAATGCCATTGAAAATGGTTACAAAAAAATAAAAGTTTATGCTTTTGATATTGATATATCGTTATTAGATAATTTAAAAAGTAGAATAAATCATTTATATCCTGATGTGAATATAATATGTATTTGCCAAGATTTTATAGATTTTGCATCAAATAATAATACAATATATGCAGATATT